>JBIKNT010000076.1:0-7020 GCA_044358465.1 Ilumatobacteraceae bacterium | reverse complement strand
CAGCTTCAGCTCTAGCTTCAACCAACGCTCTTCGCCCATTTCACCTTGTTCAGCAATTTTTGGTGCACGACGGCGGTTGATGAGAAAGCGCGCGTTACCGCGGCCACCGCGACCACCAGTCACTACACACCATTTATCACCATGATTGACGAGGTCTGCTAAGGGCTCGCCTGTGTACAAATCTTTAATAACGGTTCCCTCGGGAACATGCACCACGAGTTCTTTTCCTTGGCGCCCGTGCTGATCTTTGCCCATGCCGTGAACGCCATCTTCAGCTCGACGGTGGGGGTGGTCGCGAAAAGCCAACAAGGAAGAAACGTTGCGGTCGGCAATGAGCCACACATCGCCTCCGTTACCGCCGTCTCCACCGTTTGGACCTCCGAATGCTTCGGGGCCTTCGCGACGGAAACTGACGCAGCCAGCTCCGCCGTCACCGCCGCGCACGTTTAATTGGGACTCATCGACAAATGCGCTCATGGTTCTTTGCAGGCTAGTTGTGAGACACCCATGTCGTATCGTTCATTTCATGGCACATGACACGCAAGGCCCTTCTCCCGACCGCGCTAGCACCTGGGCATCCACCATGGCGGGGCACGTCTTGCCCCACAGCCCTGCCACGGTTCGCTTTGCCCACGCCACTTCCACGGCAAGTACAGGGTCGCAGAGTGTAGTGACGCGTGAACAACGTGAAGAAAATGAAGCTCAACTCTTTAGCCCACTTGCCACCTTGTCTCTTGGGGCAGGTGTGCGAGCCATTCCCGAGACTCCCGACCTTTTTCGCACCTGTTTCGAACGCGACCGCGACCGCATCTTGCACGCCAATGCTTTTCGCCGCCTCGCCGGTAAGACCCAAGTGTTTGTGTTTCCCGACGACCACCAGCGCACTCGCCTCACCCACGCACTTGAAGTAGCTCAGGTAGCAACCGCTATTGCTCGAGCTCTCGGGCTCAATGTTGCACTCACCGAAGCAATCGCCATTGGCCACGACTGCGGTCATGGCCCTGGTGGTCATGCCAGTGAAGATGCATTAAGCCCGTACATCGTTGGTGGCTACGACCATGCCCAGTGGGGCGCCGATGTCACCTTGAACTCATTGAACCTTTGCCGCGAAACACTCGATGGCATTCGCAACCACTCGTGGTCACGCCCTGCTCCCCTTACTCCCGAGGGCGAAGTGGTGTCGTGGGCCGATCGCATTGCCTATGTGTGTCACGACTTTGAAGATGCGGTTGCAGCCGGCATTGTTTCCCCACAAGAACTACCCGCCATTGTTCAAGAGCGTTGTGGCACCACGCGCGGCCAACAACTTGCTGCATTCATTAACGCC
Source organism: Ilumatobacteraceae bacterium (assembly GCA_044358465.1). Taxonomy (GTDB): domain Bacteria; phylum Actinomycetota; class Acidimicrobiia; order Acidimicrobiales; family Ilumatobacteraceae; genus F1-20-MAGs119. The sequence goes on along the minus strand of JBIKNT010000076.1, from coordinate 5,693 downwards.
ATGGTGAATGCCACCGAGCAAACAACGCGCATTGCCATGAATGCAGACATCGCTGAGGCTCTTGGTGCGTTTCGCCAGTTCAACTACGAGCGCGTATACCTTCGCCCAGAATCACAAGCTCAAGCACAAGCAGTCATTACGTTGCTCCAGGCTCTTGTCGAGCACTACAAGGCGTTCCCGCACCTTGTACAGGGGGCAGAGGCAGCACACGACACGGAACACCGCATGCGCATCATTGTTGAGTACGTCGGTGGCATGACCGACCAGTACGCATTTACGCAGGCACAACAGCTGCTGAACTGGCGCGAAAGTCAACTTCCGCGCGGCATTACGCCGTAAAGCGAATTACGAAGCGAAAGGAACGATGTCGACAACCTTGCGGCCGCGACGTTCGCCGAATTTAACGCTGCCTTCTGAAAGTGCAAACAAGGTGTCGTCTTTGCCGATACCTACGTTTTTACCTGGGTGAAAGCGTGTGCCACGCTGACGGACCAAAATGGTTCCGGCGTGGATCATGGTGCCATCGAATACTTTTACTCCGAGGCGCTGAGCATTTGAGTCGCGGCCGTTACGTGTGGAGCCGCCGCCTTTGGTCTTCGACATGGTCAGCCTTTCGCGATAGAAGTGATTTCAACAACAGAATATTTTTGACGGTGCCCATAGCGACGGCGCTGGTTCGTGCGGCGCTTGTAGGTGAAACCATCAATTTTTGGACCACCAGTGGTTCCAATGACGCGGCCAACAACGCTGACGCCCTTCAATTGGTCGGGTGTTGCGAGGACGGTGTCGCCATCGACGAAGAGAACAGGTGCGAAGCGCACCTCTTCACCATCGGCAATGCCGAGAAGTTCAACCTGGACTTTTTCGCCCTGAGTGACTTTTTCTTGTTTTCCGCCGGAGGCGATGACTGCGTACATAACGATTTCCCATCATATAAGTGGTGAACTCACCAAACCAACCCCTGGAAGGGTTGAAATGGCGATAGTGCAAGAGATTTAGCCAATGAGGCCATAGTCGACCACGATGCCTCGGGCATCGCAATCGGGGCAAGGTGTAGCAAAGCTAGTGAGGAGACCCTCGCCAATACGCTTTCGGGTCATTTCCACCAGACCAAGGTCTGACACATCGAGCACCTGCGTGCGCGTTTTGTCGCGCGACAAGGCCGAACGGAATGAATCGACCACCTTGCGGCGGTTTTCTTTAATCTCCATGTCGATGAAGTCGATGACGATGATGCCGCCAATGTCGCGCAAGCGCAGCTGTAAGGCAATTTCTTCGGCAGCTTCAAGGTTGTTATGGAAGACGGTTTCCTCGAGGTTTGACGTACCTACGTTTTTACCGGTGTTGACGTCGATGACCGTGAGAGCTTCAGTGTGCTCGATAATGAGTGAACCACCTGACGGCAGCCACACTTTGCGATCGAGCGCCTTATGCAACTGTTCATGCACGTGGTAGTTCTCGAAAATAGGCAAGGTGGGAGCATCTGACTCTTCGCCCTCAGCAGTGTCGACTCCCCCACTCGTTGACGTTGAACCGTAAAGCTCAACGCGATCAGCAAGTTCTGGGTTGAATGCGCCAACGTAGCCCTTGACATCTTCGTACAACTGCTGGTCGTCAATGATGACACCGCGATATTCTGCATTGAACTCTTCACGAATAACACGCACTGCAACGCTTGGCTCGCGGTAAAGCAAGGTAGGCCCTGTTGCCTTTTTCGCTGCAGCGTCGATGCGCTCCCACTCTTCAAGCAAGCGCGCCATGTCGGCACGAAGTTCTTGCTCAGTTGCATGCTCTGCTGCAGTACGAACAATGAGACCATGCTCGGCTGGCTTCACACGATCGAGAACCGAGCGCAAGCGCTTGCGCTCATCGTCGGGCAGGCGCTTTGAGATGCCATATGTTTTTGAGTGAGGTATGAGCACGACGAAACGGCCGGGCAACGACACTTCTTGAGTGAGTCGTGCACCTTTTGCCGAAATCGGGTTTTTTGTCACCTGACACAAAATGAGTTGACGCGCTTTGAGGATTTCTTCAATGCGCTTGTCTTCTGGCTTTTCTACAATGTCTTCGGTGTCGTACTGAACGTCTCCGCGATACAACACGGCATTTTTAGGCGTTGAAATGTCGACAAAGGCAGCTTCCATACCAGGAAGGACGTTTTGCACGCGACCGATGTAGATATTGCCGTAAATTTGGTTGGCATCGTCGGCTGGGCGGCTGACGTAATGCTCAATGAGCTTTCGCCCCTCGAGCACTGCCACTTGAGTGAACCCATCTCGCACCTGTACGCACATGAGGTAGCGACCAACGGGTCGACCATTGCGCTCACGGCCACGACGGCGTTCCACGATGTCGGCATCGAGCACCGCGCCTTCGCGTGCACGATTTGCCCCCGAGCCTCCCGAGCGACCACGGCCACCCCGGCGACGCTTGTTGTTGCCCGATTTTCCTTCAGGCTTCTTTGCTTCGCCTGACTCACTTGAGGCGCTTGACGCTGCAGTTGCTGCACGAGGCGCTGGACGGGTATCGCCAATTTGCGGGCGACGCTGCGGGTCGGTGCTTCCCGCTTCTGGAACGCTCTCGGCGCTATGGCTATTGGGATTGGCTGTTCCGTTTGCACTGCGGGTGCGGTTACGGCCGCCTCGCGAACCGCGTCGACGACGCTGTGCCGAACTTGATCCACCTTCACTCGCACCCGATGAGGGCGAAGAGGGAGAAGGCTCCCCTTGCGAAAATTCATTCATGATGTCTCGATTCTGTGTATCGCGCGCGCCCCAACAGTGTCGAACACAGCTCGGACAAAAGGGTCGCAGCGAGCGGCTATTACCGCACGGTTACGAGACTACCTGCTATCGCAGCCGTCTCATGTGAACACTTTGTACGATCCCGATAATCATGGCAAATGCCACCAAATGGGACCCGCCATACGACACAAACGGCAAAGGAAGCCCCGAAACGGGCATAATTCCGATGGTCATGGCGACATTTTGAAAGCTTTGCCACAAAATCATGGTGAAAGCGCCAATGGCGATGTACTGACCCAAACGGGTACGGGCAAGGCGCCCAATACGCCAGATCCGCCAGATGAGGAGAGCCAAGAGCATGATGGTGATCCCAGCGCCAATCATTCCGAATTGTTCCCCAATGGCGGAAAAGATGAAGTCGGTGGACTGCACGGGAATAAACCCACCGTTGGTGAGTGGCCCCTGCAAAAAGCCCTTCCCCGTGAGCCCCCCAGTTGATACCGCCCTTTTGGCGAACCGTACCTGCAGTACCACTGCCTTCAATTTCTCTTCCGTGGAGTTCTGATTCAAGAACGCCTCAATGCGCTTGATTTGGTATGTCTTCACCACGCCAGTGACGACAACGGCAAACGCCGACACCGTGGCGAGCAAGGTGATGGATGCGATGTATTTCCATTTAGCGCCGGCGATGAGCAACAGCCCCATTGCGCAAGCAATGAGCACTGAGGCCGAGCCAAGGTCGGGTTGTAACAAAATAAGCCCGACTGCTGTTCCCAAAATGAGCAACGTAGAAATGAATCTCTGGTAGCTCACTTCCGCTACCTCCTCTTCAGAGAGGTAGCCAGCGAGCAACAACAGCAATGTGAACTTTGTGAACTCTGCTGGCTGGAATGAGGCGAACCCGAAGTCGAACGACAAACGTGCGCCACCTCGAACCGTGCCAGCAACAAGAACCAAAATGAGCGCTACAAGCGAGGCTCCGAACAGAAACTCACTACGCCCACGCAACCATTCGTAGTCGGTTGCCATGAGAACCACCATCGCAACAGCAGCCACGATGAGATAAATGATTTGCCGTTGAAGAAAGTAGTAGGGGTCTAAACCTTGGGCAAGGAGTCTTGGTCGCGTGCACGAGTACACCGCAATTGCGCCAATGATGGACAAACCAACGGTGGCGAACATCAAGATCCAGTCGACGTTGCGACTTGGGTCGGCCATACTGCGGCGCAAGTTTCCCATTGTTGAAGTACTTCGCCCACTCAACGAAGTAGAACCACCCAAGCGCACGTTGTCGAAGATTCCCATTAATCGCGCACACTTCCACCAAAGCCACTGAGGCATAACGGGTTTGCAAGAAATTGGACAGGCGAAACTGCTGTGGCATTGAGGTCGAGGGGGTCACTTGGCACCACCGCACTCGGTTTGGTTTGGCCAGCTAACGCAGAAAAGAGACACTTCACCACCGGCGCCGCTGCTTGCGACCCATAACCAGACTTCTCTAAATAGGCAACAGCGGTATATGGCTGATTGGGGTCGAGGCTAAATGCAGCGAAAGCTGATGAGTCATTCCATGGATAGTTACCGAAGCCCTGCGCCGTACCGGTCTTTCCTGCAAGGGGAAGCGTCTTGCGTGCATAGTTTTTAAAAAGATTTTCGCCCGTGGCCTTGTGGTAATACCCAAAGTCAACACCCTTCCCTTCAATTACCCTGCGCAACCCATTAACGATGGGATCGCGATTTTCTTTTTTCATGTCTATTTCGCGCTGAATACGACCTTGCGCGAAGTCTTTCTCGACCACCATTTGCGCGATGTCAATGAAGCCAGAATCGCCGTCAGGCGTGCCTGGAACGAGAATCGCTTTCACCACATGCGGAGTCACTACCAACCCACCATTGGCAAGAGCAGAATATGCAACCGCTAATTGAATAGGGGTGGCCGACAACAGACCTTGTCCAATAGCGAACTGCACGTTGTCGCCTACATAAAACGCGCGCCCTTCTTCTTTGCTAATTGCACCATCATCGGCCAACTGCTTTTTCAATGCCTTGCTCGGCAAAGCTCCACCAAATTCGTAGGGAAGATCAATTCCTGTTGGTGAACCAAAACCAAAGAGGCGAACTTGCTCTTCCAAAATGGGCTTGTATCCGCGCTGTGTGAGAATTTGCTCACCAATTTTGTAGAAGAAGGTGTCGCTAGAAACTGCTAGAGCGTCTTCCACATTCACTGGCCCATAGGTACAGGGTGAATTGGTACTGGCACAAAATGCATTTTTAAAAACGCACTTCACGCCTTCATTGCATCGACCATTGGGAATCGATTCAAGTTTGTATGTTCCCTGATCTTTATAAACGAACTCGGATCCGCCCACTAACTGACCGGTGTTCAATGCCGCGTACGCAGTGAACGGTTTAAAAGTGGAACCCAAGTTGTAACGACCACTCACCGCCCTGTTCACCATAATTGCCATGTCGGGGTCTTTAGTTTGTGGGAAGAGTTGCTGAAACTTTTCAGAAGTGATTCCCGAGCCGAACCACCTGTTGTCGAAATTCGGATAGCTCGCCATTGCTATGACTTCACCAGTGACATTGTTCAAGAGCACTGATGACCCCGCTGGGGCCTTATATAAATTCTCCTCAGGAAAGGCAGGATCTTGTGTGCCGTCAGGCAACCTCACTGTTCCTGCATCTACTCGTCGGCGCAGTTTCAACGAGGTTTCTAACGCTTGCTCGGCGTACTGCTGGTACGACAAGTCGATGGTGAGTTGAATGTCGTTACCCGGAACAGGTTCTACACGTTCCATTTGACGTAAAATTTGGCCACGGGCATTCACTTCATAGCGCACGTAACCAGGTTTGCCCCGCAAATAAGACTCGTAAGTTTGCTCCACTCCGTATTGGCCGACACGCTCATTAGGCGAGTACTTCAATGCCATGTAATACGACAATTGA
>JBIKNT010000075.1:0-7048 GCA_044358465.1 Ilumatobacteraceae bacterium | reverse complement strand
GAAACCCGGCAAATCAATTCCACGTGGGTTGGGGTCTTTTGATGAAGGAATGAGAATTGCGCCAAGAATCAACGCAATGATTCCCACGGGCAAGTTGATGAGGAAGATCGAGCCCCAATAGAAGTGCTCAAGAAGTAGCCCACCTGTAATTGGTCCAAAGGCAACTGCCATACCCGACACTGCCGACCACACACCAATTGCTTTGGCTCGCTCTATTGGGTCACGAAAGATGTCAATGATGATGGCGAGTGTTGCGGGGAAAATTGCTGCTGCACCAATTCCCATTGCACCGCGCGCAATGATGAGAGACGAAGTTGATTGTGCGAAAGATGCCCACACCGAGCAACCCACAAATGCCACCATGCCGAATTGAATGAGACCCTTGCGCCCGAGCTTGTCTCCAAGAGCACCAAAAGCGAGAAGTAGACACGCAAACACCAATGCGTACGAATCGACAATCCACTGCAACCCACTTGTTGAAGCACCAAGTTCAGTGGACAAGGTGGGCAGTGCAACGTTGATGATGAGGTTGTCGACCACCACCATAAAAAGACTGATGCAGAGCACCGGCAAAACGAGCCAACGGCGGGCCTGGACCTGGGGATTCGGGTGAATATTCATACTTGACAGTGTCTAGTAGGAAAACTGGATAGTGTCAAGTTATGTCTGTAGCAACGACCGACCCATTGCGCAGGGTGGTTCTCGATGCAGCTGTCGCCATTGCCCGCGATGAAGGCCCCGATGCCATTTCACTGCGCAAAGTCGCTCGCGATGCTGGCGTTTCACATCAAGCGCCGTACCACCACTTCGGTGATCGAGCCGGAATCTTTGCCGCAATCGCCGAGGAAGGTTTTTACAAACTCTCCGAAGCACTCATTCTCAGCCGCTCTCAGGGAATGAGCGCAATGTGCGAGGCATATGTTCGCTTCGCACTTGATCACGCTGGGCACTTCCGCGTAATGATGCGCAACGACTTATGCGATTTACAGAATTACCCCAGTGCAATCTTGCAAGCCGATCGTGCATTCAATCTTTTGCTTGAAGATGTCACCGCAGAACTTGGCGCAGACGCCAGTACCGAAGAAATCAAAGCACACACGGCTTATTTATGGTCGGTTGGGCATGGGCTTGCCACACTGCTTCTCGATGGGCCTCTAGAGAAAAAACTAGAGGGAATTGCCGACGTCAACGTGCTCATAGCGCACGTTGCGCGTCTCGCAACTGCTTCGATGCCTCAATGATTTCAATGGGCGAACACAATAGGCTTGCATCGTGAGCGATGTTGCGAGAAACACCTATACGGAAGAGTTCGCCGTTGAGGCGCACGGGCTGACCAAACACTATGGAGACGTTGTGGCACTCGACGGTCTCGACCTCTCGGTTCCAGCTGGCTCAGTCTTAGGTCTTCTTGGTCCGAATGGTGCAGGGAAAACAACTGCAGTTTCCATTCTCACTACTCTCACCGCGCCCGATGCCGGAACGGCTCGAGTAGCCGGCGCCAATGTATTAACGGAACCTCAACGCGTGAGGTCGTTAATTGGTTTGTCTGGTCAATACGCCGCAGTTGATGAACATCTCACCGCGATGGAAAATCTCGAGATGATTGGTTGTTTATATGGGATGCGCCGTCGGGCATCGCGCAAGAAAGCAAGTGAACTCATTGAGCGATTTCGATTAAGCGAAGCAGCCAACCGACCACTCAAAACTTTCTCTGGTGGAATGAGGCGGCGCATCGACCTTGCTGGCGCACTGCTTGCCGACCCTCCTGTTCTCTTTCTTGACGAACCAACTACAGGTCTTGATCCGAGAAGTCGGGGTGAATTGTGGGATGTCATTCGCGAGCGTGTTGAAGCTGGCACCACGGTTATTCTCACAACGCAATACCTTGAGGAAGCTGATCAGTTAGCTCACGACATTGTGGTAATTGATCACGGACGTGCCATCGCACGCGGCACCTCACAAGAATTGAAGCGCCGCATTGGGGGCGAGCATCTTGATATTCACCTCGCATTGCTGAGTGACCTCTCACGCGTGGAAGACATTGTTCGGCCATTTGCAATAGGGGCTATTCGCGTTGAAGACCAAGATGCCCTCATTTCCATCCCCGTCGCCAAAGGCGTGGAGGCCCTCGGTTTGGTGATGGTAGAACTCACCGCACAAAACGTAGAGATTCTTGACATCGGTTTGCGACGACCAACCCTCGATGACGTGTTCATGGAACTCACCGGCAAAAAGACGAAGGAGGAAGAATCGTGATCAGAATGATTCGTGATGCCATCACCATCGCCCGACGAAACATCATCCGCATTAGTCGAGTGCCAGAAGTAATGGTCTTCGTCATTATTCAGCCACTGATGTTCGTTCTGCTTTTCGCCTACGTGTTCGGCGGCTCAATAGATATTCCTGGAGGGAACTATCGCGAGTTCCTCATTGCTGGCATCTTTGCCCAAACTGTGGTTTTTGGTTCCACGTTTACTGCGTCGGGTTTAGCTGAAGACGTACAGAAAGGGCTCATCAACCGATTCCGATCGCTACCGATGTCACGCTCGGCAGTAGTAGCGGGTCGTACCGCAAGTGATGTTGTGTACAACTTGCTATCGGTCATCATCATGTCTTTGGCCGGGTTTGCTGTGGGTTGGCGCATACGAGGCTCAATACTCGATGCTGTGGTTGCCTACTTGTTGTTACTTTTCTTCTCGTATTCATTTTCATGGGTCATGGCGTGCCTCGGATTAATTGTTCCCTCGCCAGAAGTGGTGAACAACGCCACCTTCATTGTTCTTTTCCCATTGACTTTTATTGCAAACACTTTTGTTCCGTCCGACAGTTTGCCAGGGGTACTGAAAACCGTCGCTGAATGGAACCCCGTGTCAACCTTGACGCACGCTGTTCGTGTTCGTTTCGGAAACCTGCCGGCCGAAACTCCTGAGCCATCGGCGTGGCCATTACAAAACGCAATGTTGTATTCCCTTGCCTGGGCAGTTCTCTTAATTGTTATTTTTGCGCCTATTGCAACACGGTTGTATCAGCGCACCGGAAAACGTTAAACAGCCAGCCTGCCTCTATGAAGTGCCTTAAACAGGAACGGTCAGAGCGTCGTATTCGTATACCCAATCAAGAATTGACATTCCTGGTGGCACAAGAGTGAAAAATAAATCTCGGTCTTTTTGTTCTTGACCATCAACCATGTGGAATAGATCACGATTGGCCAATGACGAGGTTTGCACTTGAGCTGTGCGGCCCTGGCGTGCATTCTCATATCGACGAAGTGCAAGGGCCGCATCACTCGTGCCTGCATCACTGAGACAACGTGCTAGCACCACTGCGTCTTCAATTGCTTGACATGAACCTTGTGCCATAAAGGGGAGCATGGGATGGCACGCATCACCAAGCAATGTGGTCGTTCCGATTCCCCACTGGTCTAATGGTTCGCGGTCGTATAACGCCCAACGGAAAACTGGTTCTTCAACACGTGCGAGAAGTGAGAGAAGCTCTGGCGACCAACCTTCAAATCGCGCATACAGATCTTCAACTGTTCCTTGCTCAGTCCATGATTCGGTTTCCCATGAATCTTCAGGCGATATACAAACAAGGTTGAGATGACTGCGATTGCGCCCAATGAAATAACTCACCACATGCCGGTCGGGACCCATACGGTTGGTGACGTCCATTGGTAGATCTTCCACAAACTTGCGTGGCACCAAGGCGCGATATGCGGCAGAGCCACTGAAGCGTGGTTTGTCTAGACCGCCAACGCAGGGGCGAACAACGGAGTGAATTCCATCGGCCCCAATGACGATGTCGAATGGTTGAGCTGTGCCATCGGAAAATCGGACGACCGACGATGAGTCACCTGGCTCAACCCCAACAACATGAGTGGAGAATTTCAAGGTCACATTTTTGGTTTGCGCTACTGCATTCCCAAGAATTTCAACTAATTCATTGCGAGCAACGTTTGCTAATGGCACTTGATGTTGGGATAGAAAACTTTCGTCAAGGTCTGTTGAACGAAGGATGGAGTCATCTTCCCAACGACGTAATACAACTCGTTGCGGATATACCGCAATTTCTGAATATGCCTGGCCAAGACCTAGCGAGTGCAAAAGACGAGAAGCATTAGGGCTGATTTGAACACCTGCACCAATTTCTCTGATTCCTGCGGAACGTTCAAAGACAGTTATTTCATGAGAACTCTGTGAGAGCGCAAGAGCAGCAGTGAGCCCGCCGATTCCCCCACCAACTAATGCAATTTTCATAAACAAAGCCCCCGACTTCTCCATATTGCGCAAGCAATAACTGATCTACGACTTGCGGATGACACCATCTTTTACGGCTGCCGCAGCAACCGCTGGGGCAACACGTTCAACAATGGTTCTGTCGAACACTGATGGCACTACAAATTCCGGTGAGAGTTGGGCATCGGTAACCGACTCGGCGATGGCAATGGCGGCTGCCAACTTCATGCTTTCGGTGATGTCTGTTGCATTTGCGTCGAGTGCACCACGGAAAATGCCAGGGAAAGCAAGCACGTTATTAATTTGGTTTGGATAGTCACTGCGCCCCGTTGCCATAACGGCAGCAAGACCGTCGACCTGCTCTGGACGGATTTCTGGGTTTGGGTTTGCCATTGCAAACACAATTGGGTTCTTTGCCATTGAACGCACATCGGCTGCGGTAATGAGATCTGGCCCACTCACTCCAACAAATACGTCTGCACCTTTCATGACATCACTAATGGTGCCCATCTTTCGCGAAGTATTTGTGTTCGCTGCAAACCATTCTTTTGCAGAGTTCATTTCACCGCGACCGGTATAGATGGCGCCCACGCGATCGCAACCAATGACATCGCCAATACCAGCATTAAGAAGAATTTTGCCAATGGCAACACCTGCAGCGCCGACGCCAGCGATGACAACGGTGAGGTCTTCCATTTTCTTGCCTGTGATTTTCAAAGAGTTCCACAACGCTGCCAATGTGACCACTGCTGTGCCGTGTTGGTCGTCGTGAAACACGGGGATGTCAAGACTTGCACGCAGCCGTTCTTCAATTTCAAAACACTCTGGCGCTTTAATGTCTTCCAAATTGATTCCACCAAATGTTGGTGCGATGCGCTGTACAAAATCGACTACTTCATCGGCAGTGCGAGCATTGATGCAAATGGGAAAGCCATTAACTCCACCAAATTCTTTGAACAGGAGTGCCTTGCCCTCCATCACAGGCATTGCGCCCTCTGGGCCGATGTCGCCAAGCCCGAGCACCGCAGTTCCATTGCTCACAATGGCAACAGTGTTTTTACGAATGGTGTACTTATGTGAAAGCAATGGGTCATTTTCAATTGCAGTACATACGCGAGCAACGCCCGGTGTGTACGCCATTGACAAATCATCGCGGTCATTCACTGGGGCTGTGCTAATGACTTCAATTTTTCCAGCCTCATGCATACGAAATGTTCGGTCCCACCAATCAAGAACTGTCACTCCATCAAGTTTTTGCACCGCTGCAACAATTGCTTTCTGATGCGATTCATCACGACAGTGCACAACAAGGCTGCGGCGAAGAACCGGGCCACGAACATCAAAACCATCAAGAGCTCCAATGTTTCCGCCTGCTTCACCGATGGCAGTGCACAACCTCCCAAGGGTGCCCGGCACATTGTCGAGTTGACAATCGAGAGCAATGGAAAATGCGGCGTTTGGGAGAATTGACATAAGGGTTACCATGCTACGGGCTAGTGCTCAGTTGTCAGGGGAACATCATTTGAAATTCTCAAATTTAAGGTGTTATTTACTCAACCCGTAGGCCGGAAATTGCGCGAGCAATCACCAACTGCTGAATCTCTGAAGTGCCCTCTATTATTTGAATATGACAACCACGCTGACCTCCGTTCACGGACGCATCCTTGACCTTGACAGTCATTTGCAAGTGCCGGTTTCCCGTTGGGGTGAGGTATTTGGTGAAGCAACCGCGCGCTTTGGCAAACGTTTCGCTGGAATCCCCTTGTTAGATGCCACCGACGAGCCCGATCTCACAACCGAGTCGGTATGGACTACCAAAGGTACTGCTGCACCCGGTGCGTCTAGCCCCGAAGGCCGCTTGGCTGCAATGGATGTGATGGGCATTGAACGCCAACTTATTTTTCCGCAAGTAGTTTTGGCGATGCCCGCGTGGTCTGATCACCCGAACGCTGGTGTCGTGCTGCGCGAATACAACGACACGGTAATCCAATGGACAAAATCTGGTCGCGGGCGCTTGCGCCCTACCGCATTGCTCAACTTGACGACAATCGAGGGCGCAATCGCTGAGGCCGAGCGAATTGCGGCTGGTGGTGCACGAGCAGTTTTCATCCAAGACGGCATTGCACCTGGTGGTCGCTCGCCAGCTGCGGCAGAACTTGACCCGCTATGGGCGTTACTCGCCGAAGCAGAACTTCCCGTCACTTTGCACATCGGTGGCCAAGACGGATTCTTTGCCAGTAACGCATGGGGTGATACCGACTTGTTGCGACCTGGCACCTTCTCGACTGGTGAACCAATCGGCTCGCACACGTTGGCCACTATGCATCTCGCCGCACAAAACTATTTGGCAACGATGATCTACGGTGGCGTTTTTGACCGGCATCCGAGTCTGCGAGTTGGCGTAATTGAACTTGGAGCAATGTGGGTCGGTCCATTTGTTGATCTGCTCGAAGATCGTCTCGCGTTATCGCGTCGTCTGCGTGAAAGTTTGAAACGAAGTCCGCGCGAAGTATTCATCGACCAGATTCGCGTGACGCCATTTTTCTGGGAGCGCACAGCTCGACAAATTGAGCGATACGGGATGTCCGAGATATATGCGTTTTCGACAGACTTTCCGCACCCTGAAGGCGGCACTGACCCAATTGGCCGTATGGCCGCCGACATCACACCGCTCGGCGATTCGGCAATCGAGGCGTTCTTCGTTAGCAACGCCGAACTTCTCTTGCCTAGTTGATACCAGTTTTTATTCGACGCGCAAGCCACTGATTGCGCGAGCAATCACCAGCTGCTGAATCTCTGAGGTGCCCTCGAAG
>JBIKNT010000277.1:0-21800 GCA_044358465.1 Ilumatobacteraceae bacterium | reverse complement strand
AATGTCTTACTCAATAATGCAATTGATCTCGCCTACCACACTGAAAAAAATGACCCTGAAGGAAATTGCTTCACGGGGAATTCATTTACTGTCTCACAACCTAACGACATCGAAAAGGCACTGAGTTGCGACGGACCAGGTGCCACTTTTCAGTCGGTGAATCCTCCAATCATCAAGGCTCCCCCAACCGTTGACTACCGCACTATCGCCTCTCCTGCCAAGCAGCAGAGCATGCCAGTGAGTCAACAGCGCGATGCTGCTGGTGCAGGCACATTCACTGCACTTGATATTGCATCAATTGGTCTGCCGTCGTGAGAAAGCGCTTCCTTATACTCTTGCCACTACTCGCAACTATTTCCTTGATGTCTTGCGGAGAATCGGCGCCTGCTAATACGACTCGCCCACTCACCGATAACGAAGCTACTCGCCTGGCTCAAACCAGAAACCGTAACTATCTTTCAGGTGGCGCCAAATTTGAGGCCACGTCTGCATTCCTTGGCATTGCGACTCCCGAAACCATCACGTTGACGGGAGTCATTGATTGGGCAAAGCATGCTGGCCGGGCAACAGTGAAATCAAGTGTGGGCACCGACGTTGTTGAGGTCTACTTTGAAGAAAAGTTTCTCCTCGAACGACGCCTCGGGTTTGACACCATTAGTCCTGCACTCGGTGGGCCAAGTGCACCATGGTTTGTTCGCTTGCCCGAACCCTCTACCCGACAATTAGATCGGCTGTTGGGAATCATCATGAGCTTGGCCACAGAGCAGCCAGAAAATGCCTTACTGCTTCAGCAAACACCGGGCACATCATTTCTGCGCAATGACCTCATCTTTGGCAAAACTGCTGATGTTCTGCGATTCGGTGAACGCTCTATTTACTGGCTGAAAACCGATACCGATGAACTGCTCAGGTTTGAGTCAGACGCAGAAACTGGCAATGCACCAGTACTCATCGACATCCTTGAATCTGGCTCGTTCACAGCCGAAGCGCCGAACAAATCAGACGTTGTTTCTCCGCAAGAGTTCCCCGAGATTTATGCCCAAATTCAAGGTGGGTCGTGAAGGGCTCGAACTTCTTTCGTGCCGGGTCACATATTGCCGCACTCTGTCTTGTCGTGAGTGCTGCTTGTAGCAACCAGCCTCAACCTAACTCTGCCGACAAAACCTTCGTCGCACAGATGGTTCCCCACCACGAGATCGGGATCGACATGATTGAAAGCGCCGTATTGAGGTCGGATGATGTGCGTTTAAGGAAACTGGTTTTCCAAATGCAGAGTTACCACGAACACGAGTTACACCAGTTGTCATCACACCTCGAACAATGGAAGATTCCCCCAGCCAAAGTTTTTCCAGGGTTGATAGACCCCACCCGATTAGCCAAAATTGATCAACTCGTTGGGTCTGCCTACGACATCGCTTGGCTGAATGCAATGATCGAGCACCACGAAGGAGCCGTTGCGATCGGCAAAATGCAAATGAAGTTGGGGCAGATTCCCAGCCTGATAGATGTCGCTAGAAAAGTTGTTACAACTCAGCAAGCTGAAATTACTGAAATGCAGGAAATCCTCGCTGAGGACTAATCCCATTTGATGATGCGTTACAACAAACGGCGTCTCATTATGATGAGGAACACACCAAGCAAGAGTAAAGAAAAGGCCACGAGCAACAACGGCTGAGGAGAGCTTCCTGTTGCAGGAAGTTCTTTTTGTTCAGTAACGGTCACGGTCAGTGTTGACTCTGCAACTTTTCCTGAGGTGTCAGTGACTTGATACTTCACTGAAACGGTACCTTTGAAGCCGGGGTTGGGCTTGAACGTGACTTTGCCATCGATCACCTTCCACACGCCTCCCGAGACTTTCACGTTCTTTTCCCATTCCTCAGAATCACGACCAGCGATCACTGTTTTTGATGGAATGAACTCTGCGCCCTTTGATGGTTTTCCGAGAACTGACGCAGCGAAAACAAATTCTGTCTCCGGTGGGGTTACCGCTTTGCGAGGGGGCGTGATGGGATTTGATTGACCTGCGACTTTCTTCTCTACGCAAAACCCGAAATCAAGCGTCATATCTGAGGCACCATCAATGGTCAAGTTCACTGATGTCGCCGTTAATTCACTTGAGTCGGTTTCAACCGAACCCACACCGCTCAATGTTGCGCAATAGCCTGCGGGCGGCACCACGGTGACGCGGTATGAACCAATTGGCAAGTTTCTAAAGGAATAAAGACCCACAGTGTCGGTTGTTGTTGTAGTGACGGAGTTGCCAAAGACGTCTACCACTGGACTTCCATCTGCCTTCACTACCGACAGCGACACTCCCGCAATTCCCTTTTCATTCCTGTCTTGGATTCCGTCTTTGTCTTTGTCGAACCATACGTAGTTTCCAATTGATACCCGTGGCAAGCGGAAACCGAAATCGAGCGTGAGGTCGGCATCTAGGTTGTTGGGAAGCACTACTGAATCAGCCGATCCAGTAGATGAATCGGTGGCACCCGTACCTGACCCCGTCGTTGTGGGAATGAATCCGCTCGGAGGAACAACAGTTACTCGGTAACTGCCAGGTGGCAAGTTACTGAACAGGTACTTACCAGCAGCATTAGTTGCTGTAGTTGTCACTGCATTACCCACCACATCGGTGACAGGTGAGCCGTCGGTCTTCGTAATTGACAATGTCACACCAGCGATGCCTGCTTCTGTTGCATCTTGGATTCCGTCGGCATTGAGGTCGAACCATACATAGTCACCAACTGACACCGCAATGGGGTAGAAACCGAAGTCAAGCGTCATATCTGAATCACCATCATTCGTCATGTTGACTGAGGTGTCGGTTCCTGCTGCTGAGTCTGTTCCACTTGTACCAGAACCAACCAAAGTTGAAGTGAAACCAGCAGGCGATGTAATTGAGACCTTGTACTGGCCAATCGGAAGATTATCGAACAAGAACCGGCCTGTGGTGTCTGTTGTTATTGGGCCCACTGTGTTACCAAAAACATTGGTGACGGCTGTGCCGTCCATCTTTGTGAGTGTCAGCACGGCTCCCGCAATACCAGACTCATTCACATCTTGCACGCCATCGTGGTTCGTATCGAACCACACCAAGTTACCTACCGACACACGTGGTGCAGTGAAACCGAAATCGAGTGTTAAATCACTTGCACCATTAGTTGTCAGGTTTGTCGAGGTCGCATTACCCGTTGATGAGTCAACCGCACGGTCGCTGCCAGCTAAAGCTGTTGTTGCGGTGTAACCAGTTGGATTAGTGACCGTGACTTTGTATGAACCAAAAGGCAAATTGTCGAACAAGTACAGACCAGTTGAATTTGTTGTCGTGGTAGTAACTGGTCGACCAAATACGTTTGTTACCGCTGTGCCATCGGCTTTGGTAATTGACAACGTCACACCAGCAATCCCTGGCTCACCTGCATCTTGCACGCCATCGCGGTCGGTGTCGAACCACACCAGATCTCCCACCGACACATATGGTGAAACAAAACCGAAGTCGAGAGTCATGTCGCTTGAACCATCAACCGTTAAGTTCGCTGACGTTGCATTGCCTGTTGAGGAGTCAAGCGCACGATCGCTTCCAGCCAACGCTGCTGTAGGTACGTAGCCAGCAGGATTTGTAGCAGTGACCTTGTACGAGCCCACCGGCAGGTCGGCAAACACATAGGCACCGTTAATGTCGGTTGTCGTGGTTGTTACGGCTGCACCAAACACGTTGGTGACTGCAGATCCATCGGCCTTAGTAATGCTGAGCGTTGCACCGGAAATGCCTGGCTCACCCACATCTTGCACGCCATCGCGATCAGTATCGACCCAAACGAAGTTACCAACACTCACCTTCGGCAACACAAAGCCGAAGTCAAGAGTCATGTCGCTTGAACCATCAACCGTCAGGTTCGTTGACGTTGCATTTCCTGTTGAGGAGTCAACCGCACGATCACTACCGGCCAAGGCGGTAGTAGCGATGTACCCCGAAGGAGTAGTCGCCGTCACCTTGTAGCTACCTGCAGGCAGATCTGCAAACACGTATGCGCCATTGGCATCGGTGGTTGTAGTGGTGACCGCAGCACCAAACACATTGGTGACAGCCGAACCATCCGCCTTAGTAATGGTCATTGTGACACCAGCAATACCAGGCTCACCAGCATCTTGCACACCATCACGGTCGGTATCACGCCACACAAAATCACCAACTGACACCTTTGGCACAGTAAAACCGAAGTCCAGCGTCATGTCGCTCGCGCCATCAACTGCAAGGTTTGTTGAAGTCGCATTACCCGTCGACGAATCGACTGCACGGTCACTACCTGCCAACGCAATAGCAGCGTTGTAACCAGTAGGGCTCGTTACGGTGACCTTGTACGTTCCGGGCGGCAAATCTTCAAATAGATACCCACCATTGGCATCGGTGGTTGCTGGCGACACAGTCACCCCAAAAATATCGGTCACTGCCGTGTTGTCGGTCTTTGACAACGTCAATGTCACGCCAGCTATACCAGGCTCGCCAACATCTTGAATACCATCATTGTCGGTATCAAACCATACGAAATTGCCGACACTTACCTTTGGTAAAACGAAACCAAAATCTAGCGTCATGTCACTTGCACCATTAGTCGTCAGGTTTGTTGACGTTGCATTACCCGTTGATGAATCAACAGAGCGATCTGAGCCAACCAAGGGAGTTGTCACGGAGTATCCAACAGGATCCGTGACCGTCACCTTGTATGCGCCCACAGGCAAGTTGTCGAATAGGTACAGGCCATTTGCATCGGTGGTTGTTGTTGTCACGGCCGCACCAAACACGTCGGTCACTGGGTCACCATTGGCTTTTGTTATTGACAAAGTGACACCGGCAATACCAGTTTCACCATTATTTTGGCGTCCGTCGCGATTTGCGTCTTCCCACACCAGATTTCCCACGCTTACTTTCGGATCAACGAATCCGAAGCGCAATGTGAAGTCTGAGTCTCCTTCGAAAGAGAGAACCGCGCTTGTCGCAAAACCAGTACTTGAATCGGTTGTTGTGTCGCCCATATTGGGAACAGTTGGCATGAGGCCAGCAGGATCAGCAACTGTCACCTTGTAGGAACCTGCAGGGAGATCATCAAAGACATAGGCACCATTGGCATCGGTTGTAGTGGTTGTGACTGCATTGCCAAACACGTTAGTTACAGGCGAACCATCGGCTTTGGTAATCGTCAATGTCACACCAGCGATACCTGGCTCTCCAACTTCTTGCACACCATCGCGGTCGGTATCACGCCATACGTAATTTCCTACCGACACACGTGGTGATACAAAACCAAAGTCAAGGGTCATGTCGCTCGCACCGTTAACTGTCAAGTTCGCCGACGTTGCATCACCCGTTGCAGAGTCAACTGCAGGGTCACTTCCCACCAAAGCGGTTGTGGCGACATAGCCATCGGGGTCGGTAACTGAAACCTTGAACGAACCAACGGGCAGATCGACAAACGTATATATGCCATTAGCGTCGGTTGTAGTGGTCTTGACAGCAACACCAAACACGTTGGTGACTGCAGATCCATCGGCCTTGGTTATTGAAAGAGTCACACCAGGAATTCCGGGCTCTCCCGCATCCTTGATGCCATCGCGATCAGTGTCGGCCCACACCAAATTTCCCACAGATACACGTGGTGAAACAAAGCCAAAGTCAAGTGTCATGTCACTTGCACCATTAATAGTTAGGTTCGCCGACGTTGCATCACCCGTTGCAGAGTCAACTGCAGGGTCACTTCCCACCAATGCAGTTGTTGCCACATAACCAGCGGGGTCGGTAACTGAAACCTTGTATGAGCCAACTGGCAAGTTGGCAAATAGATAGGCGCCATTAGCGTCTGTCGTTGTGGTCGTCACTGGACTACCCAATACATCGGTCACCGCAGACCCATCAGCCTTAGTAATCGTCAGGGTGACACCAGAAATTCCCGGCTCACCCGCATCTTGGAGACCATCGTTATCGGTGTCAAACCAAACGAAGTTGCCGACACTTACTTTCGGTACGACAAAACCAAAATCGAGAGTTTGGTCGGAGTCGCCATTGTTCACCAAAGCCACGCTTGTTGCTGAAGTGGTGCTTGAATCGGAAGCGTTATCGCCTGCCCCTGCTTCTGTTGGCAAGTAACCAGTGGGGTTAGTAACTGTCACCTTGTAGGAGCCCACCGGAAGATTCTCAAACACGTATGCACCATTGGCATCAGTAATAGTGGTGGTGACCGAGGCACCAAACACGTTGGTGACCGCCGACCCATCAGCCTTGGTAATTGTCAACGTCACACCAGCAATTCCAGGCTCACCAGCATCTTGCGTACCGTCACGATTGGTATCGGCCCACACGAAGTTGCCCACACTCACCTTCGGCGTTACAAAACCAAAGTCAAGCGTCACATCACTGGCACCATCTGTCGTCAGATTTGTTGAGGTTGCTGAACCAGTGCTCGAGTCTGTTGCGGAGGTTCCTTGGCCATCTTGCGTTGGTAGGTAACCAACGGGGTCAACTGCCGAAACCTTGTACGAACCTACCGGCAAGTTGGCAAACACGTAAGCACCATTGGCGTCAGTTGTTGTGGTGGTCACAGCAGCACCAAAAACGTCGGTCACCGCAGACCCATCAGCTTTAGTAATCGTCAGGGTGACACCAGGAATGCCTAGTTCACCAGAATCTTGAATGCCGTCACGATTGGTATCGGCCCACACAAAGCTGCCCACCGAAACACGCGGCAACACAAAACCAAAGTCGAGAGTCAAGTCACTCGCGCCATCTGTCGTCAAGTTCGCTGATGTTTCATTACCTGTTGACGAGTCAACCGCACGGTCACTACCAGCTAATGCAGTGGTGGCAATGTAGCCAGAAGGAGTTGTAGCAGTCACCTTGTACGAACCCACTGGCAAGTTGGCAAATACGTAAGCACCATTGGCATCAGTTGTTGTAGTGGTCACGGCAGCACCAAATACATCGGTCACCGCAGAATTATCGGCATTAGTAATGGACAACGTCACGGCAGCTATACCCAACTCGCCCGCATCTTGCACACCATCACGGTCGGTGTCGGCCCACACAAAGTTGCCCACACTCACCTTCGGCAAAACAAAACCAAAGTCAAGTGTGGTGTCGCTCGCACCATCTGTGGTCAAGTTCGCCGACGTTGCATTCCCCGTTGACGAGTCAACCCCACGGTCAGTACCAGCTAACGCAGTGGTGGCGATATAGCCAGAAGGAGTTGTTGCAGTGACTTTGTATGAACCAACCGGCAAGTTGGCAAACACATAAGCACCGCTGGAGTCGGTCGTCGTGGTGGTGACCGCAGCACCAAATACATCGATCACTGCAGACCCATCGGCCTTAGTAATCGACATCGTCACGCCAGCAATACCCAACTCACCAGCATCTTGCACACCATCACGGTCAGTATCGGCCCACACGAAGCTGCCCACCGAAACACGCGGCAACACAAAACCAAAGTCGAGAGTCAAGTCGCTCGCACCGTCGGTGGTCAAGTTCGTTGACGTTGCATTCCCCGTTGACGAGTCAACCCCACGGTCGCTACCAGCTAACGCATTCGTAGAAATGTAACCAGAAGGAGTCGTTGCAGTGACTTTGTACGAACCCACTGGAAGATTCTCAAAGAGATAAGCACCATTGGCATCAGTGGTTGTAGTGGTGACAGATGCGCCAAACACATTCGTTACAGCAGAACCATCTGCCTTAGTGATCGTCAAGGTCACACCAGCAATACCCAGTTCATTTCCATCTTGCACGCCATCACGGTTGGTATCGGCCCACACAAAGTTGCCCACGCTCACCTTCGGTGGAACAAAACCGAAGTCAAGCGTCATGTCACTCGCACCATCGGTCGTCAAGTTTGTTGAGGTTGCATTACCCGTTGACGAATCCACTTCACGGTCACTACCGGCCAACGCAGTGGTAGCAACATAGCCAGCAGGGTCGGTAACAGTCACCTTGTATGAGCCCACCGGAAGATTCTCAAACACATAAGCACCATTGGCATCAGTGGTCGTGGTGTTGATAGCGGCGCCGAACACATCGGTCACCGCAGACCCATCGGCCTTAGTAATTGACAACGTCACACCGGCAATACCCAATTCACCAGCATCTTGCACACCATCACGGTCTGCATCGGCCCATACAAAACTGCCCACCGAAACACGCGGCCGCACAAAACCAAAGTCAAGCGTGGTGTCGCTCGCACCATCTGTCGTCAAGTTCGTTGAGGTTGCATTACCCGTTGACGAGTCAACCGCACGGTCGCTACCAGCTAATGCCGTTGTGGCGATATAACCAGAGGGGGTTGCAGCGGTCACCTTGTATGAACCCACCGGCAAGTTGGCAAACACATAAGCACCATTGGCATCAGTGGTCGTGGTGTTGATTGCGGCGCCGAACACATCGGTCACCGCAGACCCATCGGCCTTAGTTATCGACATGGACACACCCGCAATACCCAACTCACCTACATCTTGCACACCATCACGGTCGGTGTCGGCCCATACAAAGTTGCCCACACTCACCTTCGGCAAAACAAAACCAAAGTCAAGAGTGGTGTCGCTCGAACCTCCAACTATCAGGTTCGTCGATGTTGCATTACCCGTTGACGAGTCAACCGCACGATCACTACCAGCCAATGCGGTAGTGGCAATGTAACCAGCAGGGTCGGTCACAGAAACTTTGTACGAACCAGGGGGCAGATCGGCAAATACGTATGCGCCACTACTATCAGTTGTTGTGGTGGTCACCGCTGCGCCAAACACGTTGGTGACCGCAGTGCCATCAGCCTTGGTAATGGACAACGTCACACCTGGCATACCCGGTTCACCAGAATCTTTAATGCCATCGCGGTTGGTATCGGTCCACACCAAGTTACCCACTGAGACTTTCGCGACGTACCCGAAGTCAAGAGTGAAGTCTGTTAATTGATTGATACCCATCACTGCAGAAGTTGCATTCCCCGTTGATGAGTCAACTGCGCGGTCTGTGCCCACCCCTGCAGGCGAGGTCACATAATTACTTAGCGTTGACTCCACGGTTACTTTGTAGGCAGAGCCAAATGGAAGATCTTTGAAGAGATAGTTACCATCGGCATCAGTTGTTGTATTTCCTACCTGTGCTCCATTGATATCGAGTGCAGGAGATCCATCTGCTTTAGTAATCGACAAAGTGACCCCTGCAATACCTGGCTCACCTGGGTCTTGTATGCCATTCGCATTCAAGTCATTCCATACTCGGGAACCAACCACTGCTGGCGGAGCCCAAAAGCCAAAGTCAAGAGTCGTGTCACTGTCTCCATTGGTGATGAGGTTTGCCGAAGTAGCATTTCCTGTTGATGAATCAAGACCGGCGTCAGTTCCTCGGGCAGCAGGCGCGGACCGCATACCTGTGGGTGTTGTTACCGACACCTTGTAGGAACCAAGCGGAAGATTCTCAAAGAGATAAGCGCCATTGGCATCGGTGGTTGTGGTGGTAACCGCATTGCCAAATACATCGGTCACTGCAGATCCATCGGCTTTGGTGATTGTTAAGGTCGCACCGGCAATACCAGGCTCACCCGATTCTTGAATTCCATCATCATCGGTATCAAACCATACGAAGTTTCCAACACTCACCTTCGACAGCACAAAACCAAAATCGAGAGAAGTGTCGCTTGCTCCGTCACTCGTCAAAGTAGTAGATGTTGCTGAACCAGTGCTCGAGTCGGTGGTGGAGGTTCCTTGGCCTGTCTGCGTTGCGACATAGCCAGATGGAGTCACCACGCTGACCTTGTAAGAGCCAACTGGAAGATTCTCAAACACATATGCACCGTTAGCGCCTGTTGTTGTAGTGGTGACCGCATTCCCAAACACGTCGAGCACTGGAGAATCATCAGCCGTGGTAATAGACAACGTCACACCAGCAATACCCAGTTCACCAGCATCTTGCACACCATCACGATCGGTATCGGCCCACACAAAGTTGCCCACACTCACTTTTGGCAACACAAAACCAAAGTCAAGCGTGGTATCGCTCGCACCATCTGTGGTCAAGTTCGCTGACGTTGCATTACCCGTTGACGAATCCGCTGCACGATCACTGCCAGCTAATGCAGTAGTAGCGATATAACCAGAAGGAGTTGTTGCAGTGACTTTGTATGAACCCACCGGCAAGTTAGCAAACACGTAGGCGCCGTTCGCGTCTGTTGTTGTACTAGTAACCGCGGCGCCAAATACATCGGTGACCGCAGATCCATCGGCCTTGGTAATCGACATCGTCACGCCAGCAATACCCGGTTCATTTCCATCTTGTACGCCATCACGGTCAGTATCGGCCCACACAAAATTGCCCACACTCACTTTTGGCAATACAAAGCCAAAGTCAAGCGAGGTGTCACTCGTACCATCGGTCGTCAAGTTCGTTGACGTTGCATTGCCTGTTGACGAGTCAACCGCACGGTCACTTCCAGCTAACGCAGTGGTGGCAATGTAACCAGATGGAGTGACCACAGTGACCTTGTACGAACCAACTGGCAAGTTGGCAAACACATACGCGCCATTGGCATCGGTGGTTGTACTTGTTACTACATTGCCAGATACGTCTCTCGCAGTAGATCCATCGGCCTTAGTAATTGTCAGGGTGACACCAGGAATACCCAGTTCACCAGAATCTTGCACGCCATCACGGTTGGTATCGGCCCAAACAAAGCTGCCGACGCTGACCTTTGGCGACACAAAACCAAAGTCAAGCGTGGTGTCACTTGCACCATCTGTCGTTAAGTTTGTTGACGTTGCATTACCTGTCGACGAGTCATTTGCAGAGTCGCTACCGGCTAACGCAGTTGTGGCGATGTAACCAGAAGGCGTGACCACAGTGACCTTGTATGAGCCCACTGGAAGATTCTCAAACACATAAGCACCATTGCTGTCTGTCGTTGTAGTGGTGACAGATGCACCAAACACGTTGGTCACCGCAGTGCCATCGGCCTTCGTAATAGACAGCGTCACACCAGCAATACCTGGCTCACCGTTTTCTTGAATGCCGTCGTTGTCGGTGTCGTACCATACAAAATTTCCCACACTTACTTTTGGCAATACATAGCCGAAGTCGAGAGTCATGTCACTCGTGCCATCAACCGTCAGGTTTGTTGATGTTGCATTTCCTGTTGACGAATCCACAGATCGGTCGCTACCAGCCAATGCAGTTGTAGCAATGTAACCAGCAGGGTCGGTAACAGACACCTTGTACGAACCCACCGGCAAGTTGGCAAACACATAAGCACCATTGGAGTCTGTTGTCGTGGTTGTTACAGCAGCACCCAACACATTGGTGACCGCAGTTCCATCAGCTTTGGTAATCGACAGAGTTACACCGGCGATACCAGGCTCACCCGCATCTTGCACACCATCACGGTCGGTGTCGACCCACACAAAGTTGCCCACCGATACACGCGGTGTTACAAAGCCGAAGTCAAGCGTCGCGTCGCTCGCACCGTCGGTCGTCAAGTTCGCCGACGTTGCATTACCTGTTGACGAATCCAGTGCCCGATCGCTACCAGCCAATGCGGTAGTGGCGATATAACCAGAAGGAGTTGTTGCAGTTACCTTGTACGAACCAACCGGCAAATCAGCAAACACATAAGCACCATTAGCATCGGTTGTTGTATTTGTAATTGAAGCACCAAACACGTTGGTCACTGCAGTTCCATCGGCCTTGGTAATCGACATAATCACACCGGCAATACCAGGCTCACCCGCATCTTGCACACCATCACGGTCGGTATCCGACCACACAAAATTGCCCACACTTACTTTTGGCGCCACAAAGCCAAAATCAAGCGTCATGTCGCTTGCACCATCTGTCGTCAAGTTTGTTGACGTTTCATTCCCTGTTGACGAATCAATGCCTCGGTCGCTGCCAGCCAATGCAGTAGTAGCGATATAACCAGAAGGAGTTGTTGCAGTTACCTTGTACGAACCAACAGGCAAATTAGCAAACACATAAGAACCATTGGCGTCGGTCGTTGTGGTGGTTACCGCGTTACCAAATACATCGGTCACGGCAGTGCCATCGGCTTTAGTGATGGAGAGGGTGACACCAGAAATTCCAGCCTCGCTCAAATCTTGCACACCATCACGGTCGGTATCAATCCATACAAAGCTGCCCACACTCACCTTTGGCAATACATAGCCAAAGTCGAGCGTGGTGTCGCTTGCACCATCAACCGTCAAGTTCGCCGACGTTGCATTACCCGTCGATGAGTCGACGGCACGGTCACTACCAGCTAACGCTGTTGTTGCGATGTAGCCGGCAGGGTCGGTAACCGAGACCTTGTATGAACCAACTGGCAAGTTGGCAAACAGATAAGCGCCACTGGAATTGGTTGTTGTGGTGGTCACCGGCGCACCAAAAATATCTGTGACAGCACTGCCATCAGCTTGAGTAATGGTGAGGGTGACACCAGCAATGCCAGGCTCCCCCACATCTTGCACGCCATCACGGTCGGTGTCGGCCCACACAAAATTGCCCACACTGACCTTTGGAACTAAGGGCACATAATACAGCCCAACGTCAAATGTGTGATCGTTTGCGCCAGCGCTCAACTGTGCAATAGGCACTTGCGGATAACTTGACACAAGAGTTGCATTGTTGTCGACTGCGGTTGATTGCGAGTTCGTTGTTGACGTTTGTGTTGCTGGCGCAAGAACATAACTAAATAACGGACCACCCGCTGCGAAGTCGGCTGGATTATCGAGGCGAATGCTAAAGGCAGTAGCGGTAGATAAACCACCACCGTTGTGATCGCCATTTCCGCTCGCAGACTCGGTCAAGTTTGAAGAAAAGAAATACTGACCGCTTTGGTTGGTAATTGCGGTTCCCGCTAAAACTCCATTTGCACCATACAGGCGTACCGTCACACCGGCCAATGACGCTTCGCCCGGATCTTGAATTCCGTCTTTATCGATGTCATCCCAGATTCGGTTACCAATTTGTACCGGAGCTTGGTCACACAATGCTTCAACGTCTGACATTCCGTTGACTTTCATAAAGCCACCGATTTTTGCTCCAGCAACGTTGTACATCGGTCCAACATCTAGTGGGTCGGCCGATGAGTAGACCATCACACCACTGCCGCTATTCGGGTATCCCGCCGCTGCTCCCGTGCTATTTCTGATGTAACGCACACCTCCGGTGTAGAAGGTTGTTACGCCGTTGCTGGTGCCAGAAAACGGGTCGTAAGCAGTCATAATTACGTCGGGGAAACCAGGCACTTGTTCCAACATGCCGGCACTAATTTCACCGTGCGCGATACTGGTAATTCCCCAAAAATCAGCGTTGTAGTACTCGTTACCGTTACCCGCATCAGACTTGCGCACACACGTAGGGTCTGCTCCTTCAAATTTGTAATCAGCAGCGCTGTAACCAGTACCTACACGACACACGCGATAGATATCGCCAGACGCAGTTGATGGATACGTAACACGGCCTCCCGACATCGACCACGAGTCGTTTGAGGAAGTGATATCACCCGTTCGATCTCGAAAACCGAGAATCATTGATCCGTCACGATCAAACTCAATTTCCGTAAGCATCGGCACTGGCCTGTTATGGAAACGAGCCTCAGCAGCCACTCTGGTTTGGCCATCAACAGATGCATTCGGATGGAAAGTGGTCCATGGGTTCCATCGGCGCGAAATCGTATTTTCTTTGTCGGCCCAGTTGTTTGCAGCCCAACCCTTGGTAACAAAGCCGGTTGAGTTCAAAGGGTGAGGGCCAAAGAAAGTGCTCCACAGTCGCGTTGTTAGGTCGAAGCGGCGAATAGTGAAAGACAAATTCGTATCTTTTGCGGCGAAGGGGGTAGCGGCATTGAAGTCACTTTGCCCGTCACACACAAAGCCCGAGTACAAAGACCCGCGCCACCTGTGTACCGAGAACGGACGCGGATTTCCATTAGTGCAAGTGAGTCCGGTGCTCGCCATCCCTAGCGAACGCATTGTGGTTGGCACAGTTCCATCAGATGGCAAATCAATTTCGTAAAGATTTTTGTCGTACAAGCTGACGACCCAGAGCTTATTTCCATCGGTCTCAATGTCGCCGATACCCACCATGCCGACGAGGTTTCCTACAGTGACGTCCCACCCAGTGGTCGTGGTACAAGTTCCAACATTTGCGGTGATATATGCGATGCAATCCAACCGACGCGCTGCGTTCGTAGGCAAAGTGCCGTCGGAAAATTGGTCACCTGCCATCATTGTTTCAAGGTCAACAAAAAACTGCGTTGACCCGCCAGTGTCGTCGCCCGTCTTTGTTCCATCTGGTGCCGTTACAAAAAGTGCAGCTGGCTTTGGAACGCCGCCAATCTGATAGAGCTCGGCATGGCGTCGTACGTAGGCCGAGTTGAATACTCGCCGACGAACCGGATCGTAAGCCATACCAAGAATTGATCCGGTTTGTGCTTTTGTTGCTGCAGTGTTTGCAGGCCAACTAGAAAAGCCGTCGGGCAATGCAGTTGTTGTGTCGTGAGGGCCGCCGTCATAACGAGTAACAAAGATTGAAGGTGACGCCTCAACCCCAGCGCCAGTACCAGCACAAAGTCGGCTAATTACTAGGTGTGGATTCGATTGGCAATACTCTCCAGGCACATTGACACCCAAGTTGATGCCCGTTGTATCGGCCAGAGGGTTGAGCGTCACAAATTGAACTGTCGTTGCACCAGTGACCCCAGTTGCAGTTGAGTTTGCAAATGATGGCCGCAGTTCTGCAAGAGGCCCAGTTGTTGGCAAAGCAAACTCAACACGAACATCGTTACTCGCAGACGCCACATTGAGCCTGTATGTACCATCTGCCCCTGTTGTAGCTTCTCCCACATTTACACCAGCCGTGTCGAATGCGCGCACGGTAATTCCACTCACCCCTACGTCTTGTGCTTCACCAGAGTTCACCGCGCTATTCATCAGTCCATTGGAATTAAAGTCATTGAACACTTGACCACGAATTGTCGCTCGCGTTTTATTGTCGTTCGCTACATCAAAGTTAGAAAACGACAATGCGAAGTTGCTGTTTGGGTCTCGAACGGACCCTGTGTTGTCAGCACCTCTGGTGTATGCCAATTTCACAACATCACCAAAGGTGATTCTGTTCGCTGTACTAAGATTAAAGATGATCTGATTCGCCGACTGGCCATTTCCAGATGTTGGCACTACGGATCCGCTGAATGTGCGAGCAACCCCTCCAACCGTTAGCCCGAATCTTGCTGCTAGCGAGGTTCCATTTGTTCCTGAGAAAATCGAAAGGTTCAGTGGTTCATCGTACGTCAGTGTGATTGACAACCCGTCGGAGCTAACAACAGCCCGCAAAGGTTGAGGCGGAACTGTGTCCAGCGTGGAGTTGTTGGTAATAGGGAGGTCGATGAAACGCGGAGCATCAACCCCTGAGGAATCTTGCACTGAAGCAGTTGTAGTAGTGGCATCCCAAGCATTTGGGGTATAGGTGAGAGCAACTACTGCCCCTCTGCTCACATAATCTGCTGTGGTGGTCAAATTGAGTTGGTAACGAGTTGCCGACAGATAATAAGCATTGCTGAGATTTCGTGCCACACCATTCACAGTCACAATAAACCGAGTTTGCAAACTCGAATTATTAAAAAGCGCCTCGTTGTAATCCAGATAGATAAATCGACCATCTGTCGATGTGCTTGTAGCCGTGATGTATGGAGCACCGGAACTATTTGTTGTTACGGCAAAGTTTGAAAAACTCGCAGCATCTTGCCCCGTAGACGTAAGTTGAATTGCTGAGTTCGTGGTTGCAATATCAAAAGTGGCAGCGCTATACGAAACGCTGATGACTTGGTTACTACTGACGTTTGTTTGAAGTGTTAGTACTGCTTTTGTTCCAGAAATTGTTGAACTAATGATGTTTACACGGTTGCCATCGGCAAGAACCTGAAAGGCGGATCCTGGTGCAGTAACAGTTCCCAATGTTGAGTTGTACGTGAGCTCAACAACGTTACCCGCCGCTAACACTGCAGCTGAAAGTAACTTTGGCACGAGCGATGCCGTGTTGGTGACTGCAAGCGATGTAAACGATTGCGCATCATTTCCGGCTGTGCCTTGTATTGCTGCATTCGTAGCAATCGCATTATTTACAGTTGGCGCTGCATAAGAAACTGTCACCTGTTTTCCCGATTCAACACCATCACGAAGCGACAACAAAATGGTTGTTGTTGTTGGTCGCGTGACTGACAGAACGGGGTTAGCAGTACCTCCGTCAACAACAACCGAGAAAGCAGATGGAGCGGGAAGAGCAGGGCTCGCTGCGAGTGCAAGGCTGTATGTCAACTGAATGGTGTTACCGGTTGCTTGCAATACAGGAGGCGTTGACGACAAAAGGCCAGGAATCAAACTTTGAGTTCCGGTAGACACCACAGAAAAACTGGCTACGTCTTCACCTAGTGAGTTGTTTTGAAGTGCAAAGTTACTCGTACCGGCTACAACTGCTGGTGCGGTGTACGCAACTTGTGGTGGCTTGTTCTGATCAATCACGCCATCGAGTGTGAGAGTAATGACACGTGCAGAGGTACGTGTAACTGCGGTAACGGGAATATTGACAGTACGGGTTGTAGGTGCCGCATAAGTTCCGATGGTGACCGCAAATTGCTCTTTGGGTGCAATATTCGGATGTAGGTCTTGCGTGAAGGTCATGGCAACTTGAGTTCCATTCGAACTCACCACAATGGCGCTTGCCGTAGGCGCCACCGGGGCCGCTGCCGAGGCAACATCTGCCCCAACCACCACAATTCCACCTACAAGTAACGCGCCACAGACCAGAAACCGGTTGATAAATGCAGTCATCACAATAAAAAGGCTAACACCAGATGCCTATTTCTATTAGGCAACCACTATTGGAATTTGGGCAATTAGAGAAAATAGAGGCTTTTAGCCCTGAGGCCAAGCCCCGAGGTGGCGTTGGACCAGCATTCCCTGGGGCACCTATATATGGGCGAGACACGCACGGGGTGCGGGATGTGAGCTATTGGTTCTGAGGAAAGCTTTTTCGCCAAGAAGAGAAGCTCTTCAGAGACCCCCCATGAGGCATCCTCAACCACGGATATGGATAGACCGCGGCAAGGTTTTTGAATTTCTTGAATGAAAGAACCGGAGCGAACGTCGTGGCTACTGAGTGGTCCATAGCAAACTGATACGGGTCGCCCAGATAGACCTGAAGATCTCTTCGCGTAGACAAATCTTGGAGCGTCTGAAGATAGAACGCAATTCGTTGCGAGCTCAGTTGAAGCTTGCGCAAGGCAGGCTCATTGAACACAAACACAACTGGGAGTTCTGGATGCGCAATCATCGCCTGGTCTGCATCACCGAGTGAGTCAATTGTCAGCAACACGTAGTCCGGCGCCCTATTGAACTCCGGCTCTATGGGTCCTCGAGTTGCAGCAAGGTCAAGGTCTACTTCAAGTCGTTCATTGCGCGAAGTGTGAGGAAGTGTGGTTTCCTCAGGGAACTCTGCAACCGGACAATTTCTAACAAGTGAGCACTGCGCACATAACCCTGGAGCTCGTTTATTAACTTGCCACTGTGAAAACCCGTATGGCTTTCCGGTTCCGGCACCAACGGTCCACTGCCAACCAAGAAGATTCGCAGCTCTCGACCCGTCAAGAAGTTGTTGGTACATCCGTTCTTGCCCGAATATCCAGCCCTTCTCATCACGCACTGTCCATTGGGAGGCAAGCCACATTCGCGTTTGGTTGACGAGCCATCCATCTGTTTCTAATTCAGAAATAACTTCATTCACACAAAGCATTCCCCGATTCCAGCCGTCACCAACTTCATCTTTGTTGGCTTCGAACCGAAGATTTTCAAAAAGCTGCACGCCCATTCGGGCATACAAATGTCTTGCATACTCTTGCCAGAAAAGTTCGTCCTGAAACTTTTCGCGATCTTTGTAGGGCGATTTGCGAACTGCTTGGAAGACGTCACTCAGAGTCAGAATATTGTGACGAATGTAGGGCGACAACATAGAGGCACCACGACTTGATTTTGGGAAGACTTGACTGCGCAAGTTGACGTATCCCGTGATATCTAAATTCGCTAAGGCCTCATTGGCGGCGGTTTGTCCGCCAGTAATTGAACTCACACCTAAAGCACCTGAATAGAGACCTTGAAAATCACGCTCAATAATGGCGAGGACATCTTCCATTTTCTGAATGGAAATGCTCAACATGGCGTAAAAAATATCAGAGTTTCTTCAATACCAGCGATCAGGTGAGCCTTCGCCACTCGTCTTCAGTCCAGTGCTGGCGCAATTCTTCCGTTATAAAGTCAGTCACCCATCTCACCGATTCGATCCACGGCAATTCTTGTGACATCACTTCGGTGAAGGCCATTCCTTGAAGCAACAATGCAGCATCATCAATTCCGAGCAACACACCTTCACCCTCGGCAGGCGCCATGAGTCGAGCTTCCAAATCAAGGATGCGTTGCGAGTTCCAGCCACTTGACTCTGCGTTACCAAAAACATCGTCAAGCATGATTGCAAGTATTTGAGACAGCGCCAAGACTGCATCTTGTTCTAGCGGCACCAAACGTGGCTCAATCATCAGACAACACCATCATGGCTTGACGCGAGTTTTTCAGTCAACATAATCTGTAACCATATGAGACAAGCAAAGATCAAGAATGGCTTTGCTCCAAAAACTTGTGCTACCTGCAAAAAAGCCTTTGAGTGGCGAAAGAAATGGGAACGCAACTGGGATCAAGTGCTGTACTGCAGCGAACGTTGTCGACGCTCATAAAAACCTCTCATTTAACGCTTCATTGCCACTAAAGTTGACTGACTTATGGCAACACCTCCAAAACAAGCGCGCAGCCTCGCAACTGAACAGAAAATGCTTGATGCCGCAGAAGAGCTTCTTAGCGCGGGAGATGCTCGACAAGTAACTATTGAGAAAGTCATCGCGCTTTCTGGAGCTACTTCAGGTTCCTTTTATGCTCGGTTTGGAAGCGTTGAGGGGCTCTTTAACGCACTCCACCAGCGGTATGTCGACACTATTTATCAATCAACAATTCTTGAAGCGCTCAATCGCGGCATTGAGCAGCCCGACCTGCGTAAAGCTCTCCATCACATCATCAAGACGATGCTTGAATTTGGATATAAAAAGCGCAAGTTGCTTGCTTACTTTGTCACTAGAAATGAGGGGGGCGATGCTTTGGAGATCCGCCTCTTGGCTGTCAAAAACTTGCATGCAGTTTTGAAAGTGCACCGCGACGAAGTTGCCCACAACGACCTTCGGCGCGCAAGTGAAAATACGGCACGATTGATATATCAGACGTGGGTTGGTCTGATTCTTCTCGAGCCAAGTGACTTCGTTGGTCGCAAAACGAGTCTCTCCAGCGTGATTGACTCCACCACGCAAATGGCTTACGCCTACCTGACTACTGAAAAGTAGTTTCAGCTGAATCACTCGTCATCAAGATTCAAGGTATGACGCAAACTACTGCCATCAATATCAACACTCAGCCAAAGCGGATGTTCTTCAAATGCGGTTTCTGTGTTTGTGGTAGCAAATAGAAGTGTTCCTGCATCTGCTACTTCTCGCAGAAACTCTCGGTGCAGGTCATAGTGGAAAGCCACTGCAAAAATTGCTTGTACCGGCTTTGTTAACTGCACCCCAACCACCACCATGCCATCCCGACGAATCGCATGGGTACTGACATCCCCAATTCCCTCCACTGCATGCACCCGGGCCAGGTCTGCAACATCGGGCGAGTCTGAAACATCAATAGTGACCGTCGGCATCCATTCATTTTCTCCAACGAGCGTGCGACCAATTTCTTGCGCGACGAAGAATGGCACACTCATAAAATCCCCTGTTACTCTCTCGAGATGTCTACGTTGCAACGATACATTCGTCCGCTTCTGATAGCTCACCTCGCCTCCACACTCTTCATGGTGGGTCTTATTTGGACAATCCACATCGTGCATTACCCGCTCTTTGCAAATGTCGGCGAGTCAACGTACGTTGCATTTCAATCGGAACACGTCAACCGTATTGGAAAGCTACTTTTCGTGCCCTGGCTTACCGAAGGCCTCACCTTGTTGGGCATTTTGATACTTGCCTTCTTAGGCAATCATCGCGCACTCAGGCTGCCTGTATTTCTCAATGGAGTTGGTATGGCAATTGCACTTGTCATTAGTGGCTTTTGGTCTGCACCAGCTCATGGAGATTTGTCTGATGGATTCGATGCCGCTATACATCAGCGGCTCATGAACGCAAACCTTGTGCGTTCACTTGCATGGACACTGTGTGGCATTTGCGCCGTGTGGCTTGTGGCGCGACTGTGGTCTACAGATGTTGGTAATAACGAGCAAACAACACCGTCATGATTTTTCAATTTTGGGGTGCAACAAAAGAAGAAATTGAGAGCTCCGTCATTGGAGACGACATCTGCAAAAATGCGACCTTGGTTGCAACACGCTCCATCACCATTGCGGCTCCACCCCAAGATGTCTTTCCCTGGATTCGCCAAATGGGTTTCGGTCGAGCTGGCTGGTATAGCTATGACTGGCTCGACAATCTAGGGCGCAAGAGCGCAAGCACTATTCACGATGAATGGCAATCAGTTGAATCGGGAGACAAAGTGCCTTCTGGCCCGATTGCGTTCACTGCCAGCATTGTTGATTCTCCGCGGCACTTTGTGCTCGAAATCAGAACAAAAGGCAAGAAGTCTCCAAGCCTGCACTTCACTCTCGCGTACGAATTACGCGATCATCCGCAGGGAACTCGGTTGGTGACACGCATGCGTTCTCACATCAATCTTCCATTCGGTTCGCTATGTGAAAAGCTTGTTCTTGGTCCGGGTGATGGCGTCATGTTGCGTCGCCAACTACTCAACATCCAAAAGAATGTCTTGGCTACTTCTTAAGAACATCAAAAAGTTCTAGGAAAGTGAAACAGTGCGACATAGCTGCTGAAATGCTTCGGCGAAAGGTGATGACTTACGCCAAACGAGTCCTATGGTGCGGCTCGGTGAGTTGCCAGCAAATTGACGCGTAACAATTCCGCGCCCGGGCCCTGCTTCCACTTTTACTGCACACTCTGGCAACAGCGTTACTCCTAAACCTGCTGCCACCATTTGTGCCAGCGTTGCCATGCTCGTTGCCTGAATTTCGCTTGGCTCACTAAAGGCGAGCTCACAAATGAGTGTGACTTGATCGCGTAAGCAATGCCCATCTTCTAAAAGAATGACCCGCTCATTGCGCAGTACATCTAGCTTCACCGGCGACTTTGCTTTGGCAAGCGGATGACTTTTTGGCAGAGCTAACACAAATTTGTCGATACCAATAGATGCCGTAGCAAATTCATCAGACCCAATGGGTAGCGCTAGTAATCCGAAATCAATTTCCCCATACCGCAATGACTCAAGTAGTTGCCCAGTCTGCAATTCTCGAATGTGCAATTCTGCACCTGCGTGCTCTTGAGTAAATGCGCGCACAACATCGGGCAATACATAAGGGGCCAATGTGGGAATCACACCGAGCTCAATACGACCGCGCAGTTGATTACCATCGTGCTTCGTCGTTTCCACAAGGTCATTCATTTCACGTAACACCACTCGTGCGCGCTCGACCACTTCAGAACCATGTGCTGTCAACATTGCACCGCGTACCGAGCGCTCGAATAAGGTGACCCCCAGCTTTCGCTCAAGTTCTTTAATTTGAGCACTCAATGCAGGCTGAGAGACAAATTCATCATCCGCAGCAGCCCCAAAAGAGCCGGCATCGGCAA
>JBIKNT010000074.1:0-7113 GCA_044358465.1 Ilumatobacteraceae bacterium | reverse complement strand
AGCCGACATCACTCGTTACATCAGTGCTGCCGTTGCAGCGTTTGAGGCCGGAACTGCGCACCCGTTTGTAACTGTGCGTATTGATTCTCCCGACACTGTTGTGGGGTCAACACGATTTTTGAATCTTGAGTATTGGCCCGATGCAACTGGGCACCCGAGCACACGCGATTTTCCAGACGCAGTAGAGATAGGTGCAACATGGCTGTCGCACGACGCACAACGCACTCAAGTAAATACCGAGGCAAAATTATTGATGCTTACCTACGCCTTTGAAACTTGGGAAGTGCAGCGAGTTGTCTTGCGTACCGATGCGCGTAATGCAAAATCACGATCAAGCATTGAACGCATTGGCGCTCAATACGAGGGAACACTGCGGCATCACATGCATTCAACCGATGGCGACAACAACGGGCTCCGCAATACAGCTACCTATTCCATCATTCGTGAGGAATGGGACGCAGTGAAGGCGAGCCTGAACTCAAAACTGGCCGAGTAGGAAAATACGTGCTCATTTCTCGGCGCGAAATGTTGCGATTTGCGATACATATGGCGCCGAAAACCCTTTAGGTGTTGATGGTTGGTCGTCAACCGGCACTGGTAAAAGTTGAGTCAAAAGGTCGTTCACCTGATGTTCATCTGCTGTTCGTTCATCATTCTCGGCAGTGTGGCATCGTGTACTCCTCTTCCATCTAACTTGCTGCAGTCGGGAATATTTCCGATCTTCCATCCCCAAATAAGGAGAAACTCATCTCATGACTTTCAAAGTCTCAAAATCAAAGGTGGCACGCTTTTTGGTGGCATCTGTTGCGGTTAGTGCAGTTGGCCTCTCATCGGCCAACGTTGCCAGCGCAGCAAAATTAGGCGATACCTGCAAGCAAAAAGATGCTTATAAGATCGAAAAAGTAGGAACCACTTACATCCGTTGTGAAATTGTTCCTGGTACTTCTCTCCACTCGAAGGACAAGAAAAAAGCTGCAAAGTTTGCCTGGAAAGCCACAACTGCACGCCAGTTTGTGTTGGCAAATGCAAATAATGAGACCATTCGAATTGACGGTTCGAGCACGGTGTACCCACTTTCTGCAGTAGCTGCGAAGTATTTTGAAACCTCATCAAAGAGTGTCAAGAAGAGCAAAGGTGCGAAAGTCACTGTTGGCTTCTCTGGTACCGGTGGTGGCTTTGAAAAGTTCTGCCGCGATGAAACAGATATCTCTAACGCATCTCGTGCAATTAAATCGACAGAAAAAGCTGTTTGCGATAAAGCCGGAATTGCTTTCACTGAAATCTTGATTGCAAATGACGGCCTTGCCGTTGTTGTGAACAAGAGCAATGACTGGTTGACCTGCATCACCATGGCTGAATTGAAGAAAATTTGGGACCTCAACAGTAAAGTTTCAAAGTGGTCAGATGTTCGTGCTGGCTTCCCAGACACAAGCATCAAGTTGTTCGGTGCAGGCACCGACTCGGGAACATTTGACTCATTCACTGAAATGGTGAACGGAAAAGCCAAGCAAGTTCGCAAAGATGGCGTTCAGACCTCTGAAGACGACAACGTCACCGTTGCTGGAGTTTCTGGCGACAAAGGCGCAATGGGCTACTTCGGTCTGTCTTACGCCATTGAAAATGAGTCAAAAGTTAAATTGGTACCTATTGACAAGGGTGCAGGATGCGTCACTCCTACGGTGGAAACAGTTCAAGGCCAGACCTATCCGCTTGCTCGCCCACTGTTCACATATGTCAAGAATGCGTCAATCTCGACGAAGCCAGCCGTAGGCGCCTATGTCTCCTTCTGGGTCGACAACTTGAAGCAAATCAGTGCCGACGCAATCTTCGTTCCGCTCACAAACGCACAACAGAAGACCCTTGCGAAGAACGTGGCTTCACTTGCAAAGGTTCCGAGAGTTAAAGGCATTAAGTAATAATCTAAAATAAAGTTGTAGTGGTTGGGTTCCGAGGCTCAAGTTTCGGGACCCAACCATTTTTCTCCTCAGTGAACATCATGGAAAGATGGTGAGTATGAATTCGACACTGCCTGAGAAACATATTCTTCAGCCCTCAGGTCTCAAGCTTCGCCAACAACGTTTAGAAGTTGTCATCAAGGTGCTTTTGGCGGTTATTGCGGCAAGTTGTGTGCTCATCACCACGGGAGTTGTTGTTGCGCTTGTTCGCCCGACAATCGACTTCTTCAGAGAAGTTGGTATTACTGAGTTTCTTTTTACAACCGATTGGTTTCCGTTGTATGAACCACCCGATTTCGGCGTTTGGCCGCTGGTTGTCGGCACTTTCACAGTCATGTTGATCGCGGTCATCATTGCTGTTCCTGGTGGTCTTTTTGTGGCTTTTTTCCTCAGCGAATATGCCTCGCCGAGAACCAAGCGCTATCTGAAGCCCTTTCTGGAAATTCTTGCCGGCGTGCCCACCGTAGTGTTTGGATTTTTCGCATTGAATTTCATAGCACCAAATGTGGCTCGTAAAATTTGGGTGTTTAGTGATGTCGGTTTCTACAGCGCGTTAGCAGCTGGAATAACAGTTGGTCTAATGATTTTGCCCATGATGACCACACTGGCGGAAGACGCAATGGCGGCCGTACCACGTTCGTTAATCGACGGGGCTTATGCACTTGGTGCCACCAAGCGCGAAACCTGCACCGGAGTAATTTTCCCCGCAGGTCTATCGGGAATCATTGCAGCAGGAGTAATTGCGATGTCGCGTGCAATTGGTGAAACAACAATCGTGCTGCTCGCTGCGGGAAGTACGGCAAACTTCACATTTAACGCCGGCGAGCCAATGCAAACAATGTCTTCGTTTATTGGGTTTGCAGGTCTAGGAGACCAGGCAACAAACTCCACGGGTTACAGAACAATTTTTGCCGTCGGATCAATGCTGTTCATCATCACCTTTGGTCTCAACATGTTAAGCCAGCGCATTGTCACTCGGTTTCGGGAGGTTTACGAATGAACGTCAACGCAGATGTAGTTGGTTCCCGCTTTGCTCCAAACCTTCGCGACAGTACAAGCACTGCAAGAAAATCAAGAGACAAAATATTCCTTTTGGTCCTTTGGTTTGCAACCTTGTGCGCTGTTCTCACTCTCTTTTTTCTCATTCTCACCACGTTGTTGAAAGGCGCCGGGCGGCTCAACCTTGATCTGCTCAGAAATTTCCCGTCACCATTTCCTGAAGATGCCGGAATTCAGTCGGCAATTTTTGGTTCTCTATGGGTGGTCATCACCAGCGGGTTTGCCTCGCTTTTTATTGGGTTAGGCAGCGCGATTTACCTTGAAGAATTCGCCAACAGCACGAGCCGTATCACCAGGCTCATCACATTAAATATTCAGACTCTTGCAGGAGTGCCAAGTATCGTTTTCGGAATTTTGGGTCTCGCCTTTGTTGCCCGAGGTTGGTTGGGTTGGGGTTTTAGTGTCGGAACGGCCTCGGCGGTTCTCACAATGATGGTTCTTCCCGTGGTAGTTGTTTCATCACGTGAAGCGCTGAAGGCAGTACCCCCCAGCTTGCGCGAGGGGTCGTATGCCCTTGGTGCAACAAAATGGCAAACAATTCGCAAACAGGTCATCCCGGCTGCTGTTCCAGGAATCGCCACGGGAAGCATTTTGGGAGTGTCGAGGGCGCTTGGCGAGTCTGCTCCGCTCATCCTTCTGGGGGCACTTGCCTATGTGAGCTCAAATCCGTCGGGGTACAGCTCTGACTACACGGTTTTGCCCCTCATTATCATGAAGTTCACCCAAGATGCCCAAGACGAGTTCCGAGCCGTTGGCGCCGCTGCAATTATCGTGCTCCTCGTTTTGTTGGTGAGTTTGAATCTTCTTGCAATTGTTATTCGAGACCGGAGTAGAAAGTCGTGGTAGAAGACATGAATAAAGTAATGAACTCAGGAGTTTCATCGTCCGCCTCACCTAGTAAGGTCATTGGGGTGAGTGTTTACTCAGATAACGTCCAGTCTGCTGAGGGCAATACGCCGGCCCTCGAAATGATCATGGAGTCTCAAGATCTCAAGGTCCACTACGGCAGTTATCTCGCTGTTCGCGATGTGAACTTGCGGATCCACAGAAATGAGATCACCGCACTCATCGGGCCATCGGGTTGTGGCAAGTCAACCATTCTTCGTTGCTTTAACCGGATGAATGACCTCATTCCAACGGCCAAAGTGAGTGGCAGCGTGATGTACCGCGGCATCGATTTGTACGGTCCAGATGCAAACGCCGGAGAGGTGCGACGTCGCATTGGAATGGTTTTTCAAAAGCCGAATCCATTTCCAAAATCAATCTTCGACAACGTTGCTTTTGGCCCGCGGGTGAACGGTAAACCTTCGAAGCAAGAAACCGAAGAGTTGGTAGAGCGGTCGTTGAAGCGGGCTGCGCTCTGGGATGAAGTGAAAGATCGCCTCAAGCAGTCTGCGTTCTCTCTTTCAGGCGGCCAGCAACAGCGGCTATGTATTGCGCGCGCATTAGCAGTCGATCCAGATGTTTTGTTGATGGATGAGCCATGTTCTGCGCTCGACCCTATTGCGACTGGTCGCATTGAAGACCTGATGCATGAAATTAAAGGCGAATATCCCATAGTGATCGTTACCCACAACATGCAGCAGGCAGCTCGAGTAAGTAATCGGACCGCATTCTTCAACACAGAAGTAGATGCCGATGCGACGCGACCCACTGGTGTTCTTGTTGAGTACGACTCAACCCAGAAAATCTTTTCTGCGCCATCGGATCCTCGAACTGAGCAGTACATCAGCGGACGGATGGGCTAAAGCATCTCCTTGCTTCGGTACTAAGTACTGAAGCAACAACTAATTCGCTGCTACCGCAGTGGTTGAAGTCTCTGGTGAGATTTCAACCACTGCGGTAGTTTGCGTTTCAGGCACAGTTGAAGAGGCATCAACAGTGGTTGTTGTTTCAACAGTTGTCGACACGCGCTTTTCTTCTGTAGTTGTCGGCTGCGGCTTGCTTGGTTTGTCTTTGGGCAGCGTGGAAGTGGTGGTCACAATGACCCAACTCACATCGGGCCACGGAATGCTTGCAGGTGCCGGTGGGTCACTTGGGCGTTGCAGGATCCACGTGGTAAGAGAAGCCCCAAAAACAAGCGCCGAGGCGATGGTGGCGCGACCTATACGCCTCATGGGGCACCTTCAATAGCGATGCGGTGGCGAATTTCGCGAGCAACTTTCCATTGCTGAGCGGGAAGCGTGCGACCAGCAAAGCGCAATTCAATAGTTTCTGCTCCAATATCTTCGACGCCTGAAACAACCGGCTGTTCCAATATGAGCGGTGCCCATTCGGGGTCTTGAGAAATGTCGTGGCCAATGCGATTGAGCATTTCAATTGCGGCATCGAGGTCGGCTTCGCGCGATACGGGAATGTTGATGAGCACGCGCGCCCAGTCGCGCGAGAGGTTGACGGTTTGACGTAGGCCACCATTTGCGGCTGTGACGAGGTCGCCATCGAAGGTACGAATTTTGGTAACGCGCAAAGTAACTTCCTCAACGCGACCTTCAATCCAGCCCACGGGCACGAGTGGCCCCACGCGCACCACATCGCCCACGCCAAATTGGCGTTCGGAAATAATGAAGATGCCAGCGAGTACGTCACCGACAATTTGTTGAGCTCCAAAACCTAAACCAGCACCCACAATAGAAACCATTGGCAACACTGCAGCCGCTGGCAAGTTGAGGAGCAGGAGCGTCCATACAAAGGCCACAGTGGCAATAGTGAAGTTGGCGCCCCAACGGGCAGCACCGAGAAGAGCGCCTTGATAAGCCCCGGCGATACTGAGCTCGAGTGGGTTAGCTGCAGCACGCTGGCGCTTCAGGCGTTCGGCTTGAAAGTTTGCTACGAGTCCAATGGCTCGGGTCAAAAAGAAGGCCCCAGAGGTAATGGCAACCATGAGGAGCCCTTCATCGCGAAGCCAGTTCCAGGCGCCCGTGGCTCGCTCTGCTGCTAGTAAAGAAATCATCTGCGGTTCAGCATAACGAGGTGCAAAGATAGGCAGGTGACACAAGAAACTCTTGTACTAGGCACCTGCCATCACGACTGCCCCGATTCATGTGGATGGCAAGTAACAGTGGAGGGCGGGGTAGCGGTGAAAATGCGGGGAAACCCCGCTCACCCATACTCTGCGGGCGAACTGTGCCCCAAGGTGAACCATTTTGTTGAGCGGGTATACAGCCCTCAACGTATTACAACGCCGTTGGTGCGCGATGGGGCAAAAGGTGAAGGTGTCTTTCGTGCTGCAACGTGGAGCGAAGCATTGGCGCTTGTGGCACGTAAAACCCATGAGGCTATAAATGCGCACGGTGGCGAAACGGTGTTGCCGTGGTCGTCAGCGGGCAACCAAGGGTTATTGCAGATGTCGTCACTCGACAGGCGGCTCTTTGCGCGCATGGGTTCTTCACAAACGGTGGGGGCACTATGTGGAAGTGTTGCCAAAAATGGCTTTGCTGTAACAACGGGTTCAGCACGCAGCACAAACCCCATGCAGATTGTCGATGCGCAGTACATCGTTTTGTGGGGAACAAATACTCGGCTCACTAATAGACACCTGTGGCCATTTATTGAAGAGGCGCGCAGTAAGGGTGCAAAAGTTGTGGTGGTTGACCCCATTCGTACCATCACTGCCGACGAAGCCGATTGGTTTATTCAACCGTTCCCCGGCACCGACACTGCATTGATGCTTGCCATGATGCATGTCATTATTCGCGACGAATTATGTGACGACGATTTTGTAGCGCAACACACCGAAGGTTTTGCGGAACTTGCAGCGGAAGTTGTGCAATGGACGCCCGAGCGTGCAGCAGCAGAGTGCGGTGTATCTGCTGACGACATCGAAACATTTGCTCGTGAATACGCAAGTGCACAGCCCGCATTTATTCGCACCATGATCGGCGCTGAGCACAGAGAAAATGGCGCAATGTTGTTTCGCACCATGGCGTGCTTGCCAACGCTCACGGGTTCGTGGAAGCATCGCGGTGGCGGGCTATCGCGCAGTGTGGGCTCGTGGTTCAACGACTTCGTTGACGATTCCGTTTTTGATTCCGAGCACCTAGCACAGGGAAAAACACGGCGGGCATTGCCTTTTACGCAGTTGGGTCAAGTACTTACAAAC
>JBIKNT010000073.1:0-7174 GCA_044358465.1 Ilumatobacteraceae bacterium | reverse complement strand
TACCAATGAAGAATAAAAAGTCACAGCAGTTGAACGCGAAATACGACATTGTTCAGGTGAGTTACAAGTATGCAATGGGTATCGATCACCGCCAATGGGATCTATATGAAACTTGCTTCACCGACCAATGTGAGTTCGATTTCTCTTCTTTCTCAGGACGACCAGTAGCCACCCTCAGCGCAAAACAATGGCGCACCAATGTTGAGTCGCTCAATGGCAAATTCGACGCCACTGCACATCAAATGTCGAATCATGTCATTAGCAAGCAAAAGAAAAATAGTGCCACGTGTGTGACCGAGCTCAGAGCACAGCACTGGTTCTCGCCAGAGACCATGTCGCAACTCGGCCATGCTGGAGAAGTGAACTGGTGTGAACTTGGTGGCCACTACACCAACGATCTCGTTCGCGAGGGCAAAATGTGGAAAATCGCTCGTTGTGCTCTCACGGTTCGTTGGCGCCTAGGTAATGAAGCCATATTCGAAATGGCCCGAGGAAGAAATACTGCCCAGTAACACCTTAAACTTGGCACATGGAACTTTCTCAAGCCTTGTACACCACCCGCGCAATGCGTCGAGTGAAGCCCGACCCCATTCCCGATGAAATTCTTGCCAAGTTGCTCGATGCCGCCGTACGTGCCCCATCGGGCGGTAACACACAAAGTTGGCGCTTTCTCCTTGTGTCTGACCCGGCAAAACGAATCGCTCTGCAAAAGTTGTATCGCGAAGGTCTCACCGATCTCAATGCCACCAAGTACAAGGCCGTCATGGATCTCATCAAAGATGGCGACCCAACTGACCCAGAAGTTATTCAAGCCAAAAAGACAAACGCATCAGCCGAATGGCTAGCCGACAACCTGCACTTGGTTCCCACCTTGCTGTTTGCCTGGGGCAAGCCAAATGGAGAAAGTTCCATCTACCCCGCCTTGTGGAGCCTGCAACTCGCTGCAACCGCAGAAGGTATTGGCACTTCTCTCACCACATTGCTTTTCAAGAATCACACACAACAGGTTCTTGAGCTGCTTGGAGCACCGGAGCCCGGGGTGTGGGTTCCGATGGCCATGATCACTCTCGGTTACCCAACCGGTCGGTGGGGAGTTGCCCAACGACAACCACCCCATGAGGTGACATTCCAAGACACATGGGGAAATCCCGTTCCGTGGAGAGTTGAAAAGCCACTCTGGCAGTAGCGTTCAACCGCCAGTTATCGAGGAAAGCTATGACAACACCTACACGTAAATCTGTCACTGTTCCCATGCTTCAGGTGATGAAGTCTGCAGGGGAAAAGATCGTTATGGTCACTGCGTACGACTCAACTTTTGCGCGCATTGTTGACGATGCAGGTGTAGACGCCATTCTCGTGGGTGATTCCGTCGCAACGGTGATGCAGGGGCACACCAACACCATTCCCGTCACATTGACCGAAATGGCGTACCACACAACACTTGTGCGTCGGGCCCAGCCCAAAGCGCTCGTTGTCGGCGACCTTCCCTTTGGCAGTTACCAAGTAGG
The DNA here is from genome assembly GCA_044358465.1 of Ilumatobacteraceae bacterium. Taxonomy (GTDB): domain Bacteria; phylum Actinomycetota; class Acidimicrobiia; order Acidimicrobiales; family Ilumatobacteraceae; genus F1-20-MAGs119. Next base: position 5,666 of record JBIKNT010000073.1, on the reverse strand, counting down.
TGCGGGGCAAGGTATTGAAAGTTCAATTGTTCTCATGAAGGCTGGCGCTCAATGCGTGAAGCTCGAAGGCGGAACCACGGTTGCAACAACAATTGAGGCCATTACCCGATCCGATATTCCTGTGATGGGACACATTGGGCTCACGCCTCAAAGCGTGCATCGCATGGGCGGGCACAAAGTGCAAGGTCGCCAAGATGGTGTTGAGCCAGGTGGTCGTCAGCGCCTACTCGACGACGCACATGCAGTGGAACAAGCAGGCGCATTCGCAGTTGTGCTTGAAGGCATTCCCACTGAATTAGCTCAAGAGATCACTTCAAAAATCTCTATACCAACAATCGGTATTGGTGCAGGTTTATTCTGTGACGGACAGGTGTTAGTCATGCACGATATTCTCGGCCTCTCCGAGCGCGAGTTGACTTTCACCAAAAAGTACATTGACATGAAGTCATTAGCGACTAATGCATTCCAGGAATTTGCTCAAGATGTACGCAATGGTTCTTGGCCCGATGACAAACATTCTTTCCACTGATCAATGCGCGTTTTACGGAGCATTGATGAATTGCGCTCAATACGAGCACATGCAATAGCCAATGCTCAAAGGATTGGATTTGTCCCAACAATGGGAGCCCTCCATCTAGGTCACGCCGAATTGATGAAAGTGGCATCCGAGCAATCGGACATCACTGTTGCTTCTATTTTCATTAACCCCAAGCAATTTAACTCTGCTTCAGATTTAGCCAAGTATCCACGAACCGTTGACGAGGATCTTGCAACTTGCACCGAGTGCAAAGTTGACTATGTCTATCTCCCGGAAATATCTGATGTGTACCCCGAGCGGTTCGATACATCTGTTACTCCCGGTTCGCTGGGATCATTATTTGAGGGCGCTTCTCGACCCGGGCATTTTTCAGGAATGGCAACGGTAGTTGTGAAGCTCTTCAATATTGTTCAACCCGATATTGCCTTCTTTGGGAAAAAGGATTACCAGCAGCTGGCAATTATTCGTCGGTTTGTTACAGACCTCAACTTCCCTATTCAGATTCAAGGTGTGGAAACCGTTCGAGAGTTTGACGGCCTTGCTCTGTCGAGTCGCAATGCTCAACTCACCAAGGAGGAAAGAGTTGAAGCCCCTAGGTTTTTCGACATTCTCAAAACCTTCAATCGTGCTTTTACAAGTACAGACAGTCTCAATGACGCCATTGCCGCGGCTCTCAATCAGTTCCGGGGCCTCAACCATTTTCAGCTCGACTATTTTGAAGTTGCTGAACAAGCCACATTGCAGCCTTCGCGCGATATCAGCAAGCCCCTAGTTGCCCTCGGAGCGATATTGGGTTCACAAGTGCGTCTCATCGATAACCAAGAGTTGCAGTGACATGAAGTCGAACGCACCAAAATTCAGCGCGGAGCAGCATGTAAAAACCTATAAAGAATCATGCTCACGGTTTTCACAAAGTATTTCTGAATTGTCTGCACGGGATACGTTGTTCCAGATACAGAGTTGCCCCGATTGGAATATTCACGATCTGTTAAGTCATGTCACCGGGCTTTGTGTTGCAATTTCACAAGGAGATTCTCCCCCAGCCGACACGCAGAACTGGGTCGACCAGCAAGTAATTTTGAGAAAACCCCACACTTCAGCTCAAGTTGTTGCGGAATGGCAGAGTTCTTTAGACGCCTTTAGCGCTGTTGCAGTCTCCGATATGAGATTGGCTATGCCACTGACCTACGACTTGCTTGTGCACGAGTTCGACCTTCTTCACGCATTGAAAAAGACAGCTGCTTTAAACAACGACGATGCCCTGCTTCTGGCGATGAATGTTGCTGCACTCATCCTCGACGGCGACATCGCGAAAGCTGATGTTGGTTCGCTTTTGCTTGTTGCGAATCAACACGAATGGCAATGCGGATCAGGTGAAATCATTGCCACACTCGACCTCAGCACACTAGACAACCCTATATTTGAACTCATCCGCCTCACTGGCAGCAGAAGATCGTACAAACAGTTACTTGCGTATCCATGGCAAGGAGACTTTGAGCGTTTGCTGCCCATGTTGTCGCATATGGAGTTACCGCTTGCCGACATTGTTGAGTAACTAGCGATGCACATCACGATCGGTTTGTTTTGTCCTCAGACGAATCGTGTGCACGCCATCGCCTGAGAGCACTCCTCCACGACCCAACAACCGCCCGCCTTGCCAATTGGAAAGACCGAGTTCTGGTCGCTTCAAGGCGTATTGACCATCGACCCAGCGCGTGAAACCATTACCCACAAAAGGCGCATTACATTTTCGCCAAACGAGATCATGGTCATTTTTGTCTTGCGACAAACAGGAAACGACAAACTGTGGGCTGTGAGCGTTAAAGGTCTCGACGCATTCATGAATGTCGGATCCGAAGTAGAGCGCAAGTTCTGGCACATTTTCCCATTCGTACTCATGCGAATAGTCAATGTTATCTTCCCAACGAATGTCGAGGTTGTCCGGAATGACGCAACTTCCGAACAAGTACTGAGAGGCCTTGCTCACGTGCACAATGGCTTGTGTGCCGCGTTGCGTTGCAGATGCAGAGATGCCATTCAACACCGCCTGAATGTTCTGCGCAGACGTGCCGTTGTTCATCGCAACAACGTTGAGCGTGTTGCATACTTTTCTGTCTAGCGAATAAAGCACATGCGAGGTGACTTCGTCTGCATCTGCAGAATCACCCAGAATCATCCAAGCTCCTCCTGTGCCGTGCAAACTCACGGCAATTCCCGACTGGCGCGCCACTGCGCCGAGTTGGGCTACTGCTTTTCCAGAACCTCGCGCAATGGCAAGAGACAAGCCTATGTGCGCGAATAGCGCCCACCCGGCACCGTGCGTTGGACTATCAATGAGCACAACAGCTTCCTCTGGCAAACCTGCAGCGCCAAGAGCGGGTGCGAGCATGTGTTGTGAAATAGCACGAGCGGTACCTAGAGCATCGCTTCCGATACGAAAAACTACTGTGTTCCCTGTTCGCAATACGCCTGTCGCGTCGGCGAAGACGTTTGGACGACCCTCGAACACGAAGCCCACTACCCCAAGAGGGGAACGCACTACTTCAACATCCCATCCGTCGTGTTCAACGGTGTTCATCACAAGGTCTCGCGCAAGTTCTAAGCGCGACCACATCAATAACCCTTCAACCATGTCGCTGCGCATTTTTGCGTCAATACGAAGGCGTGTCACGGATCGACCCTTTTCTAGGGCCTTCTCAACATCTTGATCATTGGCAACTTGCACGTAACGAAATAGGTCGTCATCTTGAAGAAAAGTCGCAAACTTCTTATAGAAGAGAGAAATTTGCTCATCACTCACTTCAGATAGCAATGTGAAGGCGTGGGATGCATTTGATACGGCCTCGTGCGCAAGCTGCTGATCACTAGATGTAATGCGCAATAGTTCACCAGACTCTTGAAGCGCAATCAGGCGATCTCCGGGCTCGAATGCATCGGCAAGATCTTGCGAAACCCGTACCCATCGATTTCCGCACAAAATGCGCTGGCCAACCTCGAGCGAATCGACCTTTTCCACGCCAGCCACATCTGAGTTCATATAGGTGCAGATTACGACATAGTGTGGCAAACATGCAGAATTCCAGCAATATCTATTTTCGCCAGCTGTTGTCTGGCCGCGACTTCGCCGTTGGCAACAAAGCAGCCGAACAAATGGTGAACTTCGTCTACTTGCTTGGCGACAAGGAAACTGGCGAATGTGTTGTTATTGACCCCGCCTATGCCGTCGACGACATCATCGCAGTAGCAGATTCCGACGGGATGAAAATTTCTGGAGTACTTGCAACCCATTATCACGCCGACCATATTGGTGGATCCATCATGGGTCTGCGAATTGAGGGAATAGCAAAAATGCTCGAGAGTGCATCTATCCCCATTCATGTGAATGCCCATGAGTCTGAGTTCGTCATGAAAACGACCGGCGTTACAAAGGCAGACCTTGTTGAACATCAAGGTGGAGACACTCTTGCAGTGGGAAATGTGGAAGTGACATTTATTCACACCCCAGGTCACACACCAGGCAGCCAATGCTTTCTCGCCAATGGATGCCTGGTCTCAGGAGACACACTCTTTCTCGATGGGTGCGGTCGAACAGACCTACCGGGAAGCAACCCAGAAGATATGTACGACAGTTTGCAACGACTAGCTCAACTACCCGACCACACTGTTGTGTATCCAGGTCATCAGTATTCAGTTCCTTCTAGTTCCCCAATGGAAAATGTACGCCAGGCAAATTACGTGTATCGCACGCGGAATAAGGAAGCATGGATGCAATGGTTTGGCGGAGTTGACAGCTAAAGGAATGCAGCGAGCGCAGTGCTCACTGCTGTCGCAAGCAGCAAAACATACATGAGGCGTTTAAATGCTTCCTGAGTCACTCGTTGCCTCGCTTTGCGCCCTACCACCGTACCTAAGTACATCGCCGGCAACGACAACAACGCATATTGAAACGACTCAAAGCTCCCTTTGCCGGCGATCATCAAAACGATAAAAGATGCGCAACCAGAGATCGAAAAAACATAGGCCAAGGTTGCCCTCAAGCGCCAAGGGTCTAGTTGTTTCGACTGCAACAAGAACACCAAGGGTGGGCCATTCGTAGAAACCGATGTAGCCAGCAAGCCGGAGAAAGCCCCTAAAACAATGTCGACCTTTGTGTTCTCGGTTTTCAACACGAAATTTCGCATCATTAAAAACACCAATACAACAATGACGGCCCCAATGATTGCCCGCATCTGAGTTGCGCTAAATACGGAAAGAACAACGACACCCAAAGGCATACCAATGAAAGCCGATAGCGAAATACGTCGCGCGATTGCCTGGTCAACTAGCTGAAGATCCTTTTTGAGATGAACGGCATTAGTGAAAATTCCGCACAGAGTTGCGATGACAACAGCATCTTGGATGTCTACAAAAATCGAAAGAAGGGGCATAGCCAGTAGCGAAAAACCAAACCCAGAAATGGATTGAAGAACTGCTGCAATACAGATGATGACTGTCACGGCCAGCAGATCATTGAGCATCGAAAAACACTAGTTGATATGTCGAATGTCATGACCCGTGTACAGCTGGAAATGTGAAACACTATCCATATGAAGTTTGCAGAATTATCCATCAACAGCGATCGAATGATGCAACGCATCACAGCACTTGCAGACATCGGTAGCACTGGTGACGGAGGTTGCTGTCGCTTAGCTCTCACCGAGGAAGACCGTGTTGGCCGAGACCTTGTTGTTTCCTGGATGAATGATCTTGATCTCGACGTATCTATTGATGCAATTGGCAACGTCGTTGGAACATGGAACATCGGTAGTGGTCAGCCCGTTATGACGGGCTCACACATTGACACCGTACGAACAGGTGGCATATACGACGGTAACTACGGCGTGATTGCGGGCCTAGAGGTGATTCAGACCTGCCAGGAAGCGGAAATAACACCAGTACGACCACTATCGGTTGCGTTCTTCACCGATGAAGAAGGTGCCCGTTTCTCCCCCGACATGCTTGGTTCATTGGTGTATGCAGGAGGTCTGGCCATTGAAGAAGCCCTCGACATCGTCGGTATTGATGGCAAACGCGTTGGCGACGAATTGCAGAACATTGGTTATGCCGGAAGTACACCCTGTCCAGGCGA
>JBIKNT010000072.1:0-7200 GCA_044358465.1 Ilumatobacteraceae bacterium | reverse complement strand
TTGCCAACGTCGAGCGGATGCGTCAACTCATTACTGAAGTGCCAAGCATCGAACAATCTTTCCGCGCCACCATTGTCGACAACGGGCGCAACTTAGAAGTTCCAGCAAGTACAGGCATGAGCCCAACACTTATTCCTAACCCGAACTTGGGTGGTGCAGGTGGTTTTGCTCGCGGTCTCATTCATGCGCGTAACGATGGGTGGACCACACATGTGTTGTTCATGGACGACGACATTTCACTTGAAGTGGAATCTTTAGTACGTACCATCGCGATGTTCCGCTACGCAACCGACGACAAGTTGTGCATTCACGGTGCAATGATCTCAGAAGAAATTCCCTGGATGCAGTTTGAAGCTGGAGCACACTATGCATGGCGTTACACGTATCCGCTGCGTGCAGTTGGCCGTGAAGACGACCTGCGCGATCGCATCACGGTCTTGGCCGATGAACTCGAGCCGAAGTTTGAATACACCGCCTGGTGGTATACCGCGTTCCCTATTGCAGTTGGCAAAGAGAACCCAGTACCAGTCTTCGTGCGTGGCGACGATGTTGCTTACGGGCTCATGCACACTGGCGAACACAGCATCACCATGAAAGGTGTTGCAGTGTGGCACGCCGACTTTGCCCTCAAAAACGGGCCAATGACTCTGTACTACGAAACCCGCAACATGTTGTTGGTAGAAACATTGGTCTACGACCAGCACAAGTGGTATCACACGGCGTATCGCACGTTGTCGTTTGGGTTCCGCAACATTTTCTCACTGCGCTATGCCAGCTTGGAATACATGTTGAAAGGTCTCGACCACTATTTAGAAGGTCCCGATTTTTGGCGCAATGTCGACCATGCCGCAATGCACGATGAAGTGCGCGTATGCCCCGAAGAAAAAGCTGGGCCACTGAACGCTGAACTCAGCGCAATTCAAATTCCTGCTGGTATTCCAAAGCCCATTCGTCTCATTGGCTTTATTGCTGCGGTACCACTTGTTGGTGGTTACATACTCCCGCAGTGGTTGCGTTCCAAAAAGATGGGTGTTGCCCCCATCAACTCACGCGCGGTGGGCTTAGCTACGCGCCGTAACAGTATTTTGCATCGCCACCCACGCCTCGACGAGGGTTACGTGTTGGTGCGCGACACGCCACGTTTCTGGCGCGATATGAAGGCCTTGCGTGTATCGCTCATGCGTTTGCGTCGCGATTACCCACGCTTGAAGCGTGAATACCGTGCGTATTACCCCGAGATGGTGAGCGATGAAGCGTGGGCTCAGCGCTTTGGTGTTTCTATAGACGATCTGCGGTCGTCATCAACGCCAGCCAAGTAGCGCGGTTCACGTTGCCCGTAGCGGGCAGCTTTGCGCGCTGTTGGAATTGCTTCACGTAAAACACCGTGGGGCGGTCGTAGAAGCCGGACGTTTTCACAGAAGTTTTGAGCACGCGGTTCAGCGTTGCTTGCAATACCTTCACTGACGGATGCTTCGCGCCGAGGCGCAACACAGATGTGCGGGGCTTTTTGTCGAGGCCAAGGCTTTTCCACACTTCAACGTCAACAACGCCATCAACAGGTAGAGCCATTGCTGCTTCGTATTTCATGACGAGTGTTTTGGTGGTCTTACCGAAAACACCATCGGTAGGAATCGCTTTTTTCTTCAATTTGAACGCGGTGTTCAACGACTTCTGTACCAATTTCACCATGTCGCCTCTGTGGTTGGCGCGCAGTGGTAAACCAATCACCACATCGGGAGCACCTGGTGTTTGGGGGAGCAGACTCTGAGCACGTAGTGCATCGAGTTGTGCACGAATGTATAACGCAAACTCGGTTTGTCCTGTTGCCGTGAGGTGCACATTGTCGTTCTTCACAAACCAGCGCCACCTTGGAATGTCAGATGAATATGTATTCCAGTCGAACAGGGTGACGTTTGCATATGTTGCAGCGATCCTGGCGAGTGCTGCATTCGATATGTCATACCCCGCTGTTGTGCGTCGCGTAGACATGTTGATGAAAATGATTCTCTGCACGCCTTTGGCGGTGAGAGCAGCAACGACTTGGTCGGCTTCGGCGCCAAAGGTGCTCGATGAATCGTTATAACCCAGTTGAATAACAGCGATTGCCGGTGTCTTATCTGCAGGTAGTGAGTTGATGATGGTAATTCCATCGGGTGTTCCCACGCATGTTGCCCCAATCAGGCACCGTGAACTCTGCGCTTGGTAATCGACATTGGGGTATGCCGGACGAACAATGCTGTTGAACTCGGAAGTAATACTTTCCCCTACCGAGTCACCAATGAACAACATCGGCCCGACCACTGTTGACGTTGCTGTTGAGCCGTAAACCGGTTTGGTTTCATACCACGGAGAACGCAGGTCGAATGCTGATCTGAAATCCCATCCACCCACGCTCACGACGCCCGCTGTGCCAGAAATGGTGACTTTGGTTGCATAACCATTCCAATCGCTTCCCAGCCCGTCGTGGGTGGTGACAACAGAAAGCAGCACGCCAATGCTCGGATACTTCTTTTGAATACTCTTGGCATCAATCACCGCACTCCAATTGAGGTCCGATGAATCGGCCGCAATGTCACCATCGTCAACACGCATGGGGAAAGTTGTGCCGGCAGTGCGGCCACCGTTCGACGAAGTGAACTCAGTGCTCACCACACCACCTTTTGCGTTACGCATAATGAATCCACTGGTGTCGCTAATGGCAGTGTTAGTGCGCATGTCTTCCAAAACTGCAATGGGGCGGCCTACCTTCTCGCGAAGTGCTGCACCGCCGTACACCTGGCACGACTGCGTATCGCAGGTTTTGGCGTAGCTATAGCGCTTTTGGCCAAGAGAATATGAACGCGCAGCAACTGCCTGCGCACGCAAAGCATTCATCCCGGCTCCGCCGGCAAGGTCTCCCCAAGACGCAGGTGATTCACGAGGAACTACTCCACGCAAGTAATCGTCGAGTTTCACCAGGTTGACGGTGCGATTTTCTTTGTCGGTTCCGTTCACGGCACGAATGGTTCCGCGGTAGTAACGCGTGGCACCCGCGGGTTCACATATGCCAATTGCATCATTCGGCATCACTGCTGCAGATGCATCGTTGCTGAGAGTTGTTGAAACATTGGTGGGGCCAGCAATGTCGGCAACGAGAACGAATTTGTTTGCGACGGGGTCAGATTGTTCAGCAACACAAGTTGGTGTGGTGCTTCCCCATACGCGATACGTGCCCACAGTGCCTGCAATCTCGCGCACTACAAGCGCCGCCCATTTGCGACCCGGCACGGGGTCGTTCTCAAGAAGCAGCGAAGCATTTTCTGACACCATTGCTGTTTGTTTGTTATCGAGGGCGGTGAGTCGCACGCTCATGACGCCGTTGGGTGTGAGATCCGCGTCTGCATCGGTGAGTGGCGACAACGTGGTGCCGCCGTAATAGAAGTCGAGAATTTCTTGCCAGGTTTTGTTGTAGGTGGTGGCCCAGCCGAGTGCGCCGTATTGGCTCATGCCGCGCCCGTGGCCATGTCCTTTGCCGTTCACCAAAATTGATGCGGGGGGTAGACCCGCGAATTCGTCTGCAAATGCAGGGGGAGTGGGTACCGCGAAGAGGAAGGTGCTCAACAAGACCGCCGCAACGATGATGCGACGAAGTTGAGTCGAGGATGCGTGGATCATGTTCCTCCAAAGGGTAGTTGTGCGGACATGATGATTATCGGCAGATCCCCCCTCCCCCTTGAGTGTTCTCGGCGCCGTATGTCACGTTTTTTGCAACATTTTGCGCCGAGAAACCTCTTTCGAGGTGCGCAGCGACAAGTTTTGGCTCAAAAGCAATCTGTCGGAATGAAAAGCGCCACACCGTGTATCCCAAAGATTGCAATTCCGCATCGCGAAGACGGTCATTTTCAAAAGCATCGCGAGTTGACCCGTGATAGGTAAACCCATCACATTCCACAATTGCTCGATACTGCCGCCAGAGAAAATCAACACGGTGATTGCCAACTTGAGCCTGAAATTCAAATGGAGGCAACTTGTTCATGAAACAAAGGGACAACATTTTTGCTTCCAAAACACTTTCGGGTTGTGCAGTGTCGAGGTCCCATTTATTCAGGAGGTTTTTCAACTGCGTAATGCCGGGGCGACCCTGTTTCGCATGAAAAAAAAGTTGTCGCCATGCAGATTGGATAGTGAATTGATCGGCAACTAAGAAATGTTCAAGCACGCGGTGGGCAAGTGTGGGGTTCCATGCGCACGTATCGAGCAGCGTGCGAAATGGTGAAGTAGAGGGAATTCCTTGCGTGTCGAATGGTGACAGGTCATAAGTATCAATTGGGCGATGCACGACAGCGCCAACAAGTTTGCGATGAAGTGGCCGCGTGGGGCTCAGAATATGGATGGGTTCAATGAATGGAAGTGATACACCATGTAGCCAAGCCGCAGTTGCTCCTCCCGCCATCGCATCTTTCCCAGATGCTCGAACTGCAGCAGCAATTCGTTGCTCTGGTGATTGCAGCGTGTTGGTGACCGCGCCAATTCCAGGCTGGAGAATAGAGAGATAGCCACGATGAACTGCGCGACTCCAAGAAGAGCGAGAAACGTGAGCAGGAACGACCTCGCCATGGGCGATGAGGCCGAATTGATCTGCGAATTGCTGAAGTGTGTTGTGGTACATACCTGACTGTGTGCATTAGTCACATGAGAGCGCCACAAATTTTGGTTTCTCGGCGCGTTTCGTCACGAAAAGCGGGACATACGGCGCCGAGAACACTAAAAGTGGGTTATAGCCTGAAGGGATGAAGCAAGAGGTGCGTTTAGGCGTTATTGGTGTAGGAAATGTCGGAGCGGCATTTATCAACCTTGTCAATGAGCGTGCCGAAACTATTACTCAGCGCACAGGCATCACTTTGGTGGTTGCCCGAGCCTCCGTGCGCGATATTTCACGTGCTCGTGGCGTGTCGCTCGACGCGAAAGCACTCACTGCAAACCCGCTCGACGTGGTCAATGACCCCAATGTCGATGTTGTGGTGGAACTCATGGGCGGAATTGAGCCCGCTCGCGACCTCATCACCCAAGCACTGGGCAAAGGCAAGCCAGTGGTCACGGCAAATAAAGCACTCCTTGCTGAGCATGGCGCAGAACTTTTTGCTGCTGCCGACGCCGCAGGTGTTGACCTTCTCTTTGAAGCCGCAGTTGCTGGAGGCATTCCATTCATTCGTCCGTTGCGTGAAAGTTTGCGTGGCGAACCTATTCGCCGTGTCATGGGCATTGTGAATGGCACCACAAACTTTATTTTGACGAAGATGACAGAAGAGGGTGCCGACTACGCAGCAGTTCTTGCTGAAGCTCAAGCTTTGGGTTATGCCGAAGCCGACCCCACAGCCGACGTTGAAGCATTCGATGCGGCTGCAAAGTGCGCAGTGATTGCGAGCATCGCATTTGGTGCCAACGTCACTTCACACGATGTTCATCGCGAAGGAATTACTACGGTTACAGTGGCCGACATTGCTGTGGCAAAACGACTTGGTTATGTAGTGAAGTTGCTTGCCATTGCGGAAATCGATGCAGATTCGCAAGAACTTGCCGTGCGTGTTCACCCTGCAATGGTGCCGCTCAACCACCCACTTGCCAGCGTGCGCGAGGCGTATAACGCCGTGTTCGTCGAGGGCGATGCAGTGGGGTCACTGATGTTCTACGGCCGCGGTGCCGGTGGCAGCCCAACGGCAAGTGCGGTACTGGGCGACACTATTGACGCTGCAGTGAACTTGAAAAAAGGCACGCACGCCATGTTGGGTTCGTTCTCGAAACCACGCTTCACCGCAATAGATAAAACGCACAGCGAATACATGTTGGCACTTGAAGTACTCGACCAACCAGGTGTTTTACACAGCATCACTGGCGTGTTTGCGCAAAACGGCGTGAGCATTCGCACGGCCGAACAAGAAGGCATTGGCGAAAATGCACGTCTTGTTTTCATTACACACCTTGCGCAAGAAGCGTCGGTCCAAAAGTGTTTGCGCGATTTCGCAGGTCTTGCAGTAGTCAAACGATCGGGCGACTTCATTCGAGTTGTGGGGCAGTAACTCATGCAGTACGTATCAACTCGTGGCACTGCGCCCGTCCTCTCGTTTGCCGATGCTGTACTTGCTGGTCTAGCGACCGATGGTGGTTTGTACGTTCCGCAACAGTGGCCGTCTGCTCCAGACACCTTGACCACCGACTACGCATCACTCGCAGCGTCGGTGATGGCGCCATTTATTGGCGACGAAATTGATGCAAACACATTGCAGAAACTCTGCAGCACTGCGTACTCCACATTTCGCGACCCACGTGTCACGCCACTAGTTCCATTGGAAGCCAATCACTGGATGTTGGAACTTTTCCACGGCCCGACCTTGGCGTTCAAAGATGTGGCTCTGCAGTTTTTGGGTCAATTGTTTGACTTGCTTCTGGAACAACGTGACGAGCACATCACCATTGTTGGAGCAACAAGTGGCGATACCGGTAGCGCAGCAATTGACGGCGTGAAAAATTGCTCACGAGTAAAAATTGTCATTCTCTATCCAGAGGGCCGCGTGAGCGATGTGCAGCGACGCCAAATGACCACAGTGAACTCACCCAATGTGAAAACACTTGCGGTGAATGGAACCTTCGACGATTGCCAAGACCTCGTCAAGGCCATGTTCAATAACCAGAAGTTCCGCGAAGAGCAGCGTTTGTCGGCAGTGAACTCCATCAACTGGGCGCGCATCATGGCCCAAGTGGTGTACTACTTCTCTGCAGCGCAGCAGTTGGCCTCTAGTGGTGTTTCCATTAGCAATGGCGTTTCTTTCAGTGTTCCTACCGGCAACTTTGGCAACGTTTTGTCGGGTTGGATTGCGCGACAAATGGGCGCACCTATTCATCAACTCATCGTTGGCTCAAATTCCAACGACATTTTGACGCGCTTTTTTGCCACACAAGAGATGCGCGCACAAAGCGTGCTGCCAACGCTCAGCCCCAGCATGGACATTCAAGTGTCGTCAAACTTTGAACGGTTGCTTTTTGAAATGAACAACCGCGATGGTGCACGCACTGCCGATCAACTGGGTCGCTTTCGTTCTGAAGGTGCATTTGCAGTGAGCCCAGAGCAATACAACACCTGGCTCGCACCGGTCTTTCGTGCAGCACGGTGTGACGATGCAACAACGCTTGAAGTGATTCGCGATGTGTTTGAAAAAACTGGGC
>JBIKNT010000071.1:0-7221 GCA_044358465.1 Ilumatobacteraceae bacterium | reverse complement strand
ATCAAGCGATTACAAGACCTGGACATTAAAGGTCCGTCCGAACATTAAGTTCTCCAGCGGTGAGGCACTCGATGCAGCAGCCGTCGCTCTCAACTTGAACGCACTTGCTGGCAAAGTACACCTTGCTGCCGTTCAAAAAGGTGGGGCTGCGCTCCATACTCTTGGCTCCGGCGTACCTTTTACAGCCAACTTAAAGGCTGTCACTGCGCTCAGCACAGACACCGTTCAAATGGATTTGTGGACTCCACAAATTGACTGGCTAGAGACCCTCTATGCATCAGGACGCTTTTACATGCGTGCCCCATCAACAATTGCTGACGCCACAAAGTGCGCCAACGCAGGTGTTGGAACCGGACCTTTCGTATTTTCGTCAGTGACACCTGAATTAGTGAAGGTCACTCGTAATGCGAACTACTGGCGCAAAGACAAAGCTGGTACGCAACTGCCCTACTTGAAGTCGATCACATTCCGGTACATCGAACAAGCTACTCAGCGTGTGAACGGCCTGAAGTCGAGCAGCCTCGATGCTGCTCAATTCACGAGCGCGGGCGAAGTAAAGCAAGTTGTTACTGTCCAGGAAACTAAGAGCCTCAGCGTCATCAACAGTGCAGACACCTTCTTCCCCACCTTCTGGCTGAACCAGGCAATTGAACCGTTCAACAATAAGAACGCTCGTCTTGCTTTCGCTCATGCATGGGATGTTGAGTCGTTCTACAAATTGCGCAACTGCTTCAAGGGCAAGTGCCTCGGATCTATTCCAACATCAATAGTGGGTCCAAAGAACGTCATGCACAACAAGGCTGGATTCTTGAAGTTCGACACCAAGAAGTCAGAGGCTTTCCAAGATGCTTACTTCAAAGAGACTGGTAAGAAGCTCACAGTTCAACTTGTGGCAACCACCAGCGCCGACAGTAAGGCAAATGCTCAAGCGGTAAAGACCATCTTGAAGAAGGCTGGCATTGAGTCCACCCTCTTGGTGGAAGACGGCGCAACACAAGTGGCAAATGCCTTCCCTGGCCCAACCCAAGTTGCAGCTGGAAAGTTCAACCCATACCAGGCATACCCGGTTCTCTTGTTCGAAGGAGAGGGAACAGGATTCATCTTGCCATTCCTCTCACCAAACGTCTTCAGAGAGCCAGGTAATGACTTCCTGAAGGTCGTTCCTACGTTCATCGCATTCGGTGTTGGACTCAACGTCACACGCCACACCGACGCCACATTGAGTGGACTGTTGTGGAGTGCCAAACAAGACATCACATCTGCACGTACAGCCAAGTTGAAGGCCGTTACCAAGTACGTTCAAGAGAATGCAGTTGTTGTTCCCACACCAACTCTGAGCTACACATATGCTTTTAACAGCAAGATCAAAGGTTTCGACAAATTCACGCTCGCTGCTGGCGGCGCAGGAATTCCGATGACCAATGCAGGTGTTAACTGGACTGGTGTTTACATTCAGAAGTAACCCTACGAAATGACGAGAAAATGCCCGGCGGAATTTCCCGCCGGGCATTTTCTTTTTCTCGGTTGTTCATCCCAACGTTTGATGCCGCGGGCATGCGTTCGGCTATTGTGTAAAAAGAAAGCGGTAGCAAATGCAGTTTGGCAAAAACACAATTGAGAGCTTTCGCCGCCTCGCGCAGTTGGCTGCGGTCCTCATCGGTGCAACATTTCTTCTGAGTTTGTTACTTCGCCTTCTCCCTATTGGGCTCAAAGAGTTATACGTCAATGCTCCAGACGAGGCGAGCCGAATTAAACAAATTCGCGAACTGGGTCTCGACAAAAACTTTGTCTCTTACTACTTCAGTTGGCTTTGGGACTTCGTCCGAGGCGACTTTGGTTTAATTGTTCAGCCCGGTGGTGGCGGCGAACCGGTCAGTACACGAGTAGGACGTGCTCTCCCCATCACGTTGCAACTTGTCTTTTACTCCCAAATCGTTTCACTCATCTTTTCCATTCCACTCGGAATCTTCACTGCATACCGTGCCGGAAAGCGCAGCGATCGCTACATCAGTTACGGCCTCTTTACAGCCGCTTCTGTTCCCAACTTTGTCCTCGGCTTGCTTTTAGCCGTTTTCTTAGGAGTGAAACTCGGCTGGTTCCCCCCTCTTGGCTACACATCGCCAAGCGAGAACTTCATTGAGCACATCAAAACAATGACTCTGCCTGTACTCGCCCTATCGATTCCCCTGATTGCAAGCTATACGCGTCTCCTACGCACCGACGTCATTGCAACGTTGCGTGAAGACTTCGTCACTATGGCTGCTTCAAAAGGGCTCACCAACCGGCGAATCTTGTTGACGCATGTTTTCCGACCTTCATCGGTCACTCTCCTCACTACAGCTGCTCTCAACATGGGCGCCCTCATTGGCGGAACACTGGTGATTGAGCAGATATTTTCCATTCCAGGTCTCGGTTCAGAAATTGGTTTAGCAATATTCTCACGGCAGTATTTTGCTCTACAAAGCTACGTAGCCATCATCGCAATTGGGTATGTTTTCTTCAACTCCGCAATCGATATTGCTGTTGGCTTCATTGATCCACGTGCACGGGAACGTCGTAAATAATGCGTAAAGCAATTTCTCATCTCGACTTATTTACAAAGGTATGTGCTTTTTGGCTCGTCTTCGTTGGCATTATGGCGGCGATCAGCGGTTTCCTCCCGCTTCCAAACCCCACCGACTTCGACCTCGATGCAGTTGGCGTCGGCCTGTTCTCGCCGGGCCATTTACTCGGCACCGACTCCAACGGATACGACCTATTGTCGAACGTTGTTAATGGTGCTCGCATCTCCTTACTTATTGCCATTGTCTCGGTGGGTATTGGTGGCTCCATCGGCTCAGCCATCGGAATCATTGCGGGGTTCAGACGCGGGAAAATTGACTCTGGAATCAACCTCGTCTTCAACATCTTGCTCTCCATTCCAAACCTTGTATTGGGCCTTGCACTTGTTGCAGTGCTAGCTACCAGCCCCGATGCTTCAACACCAGTGCCATCGAGCCGACGAATTATCGTCATCATTTTTTCTCTCACCGTGGTCATCATTCCCATCCTCGGTCGCATTGCTCGGGCGGCAACACTCACATGGGTGAACCGCGAATTCGTTCTTGCCGCGCGCTCCATGGGCATGCGCGACAAAGACATCATTTGGAAGCACATCGTTCCGAACGTTCTGCCAGCCATCTACGCAGTTGCCTTTCTCGCAGTTGGTGTAGTCATCGTTGCAGAGGGCTCACTTGCGCTGCTCGGTGTTGGTATTACAGAAGGCGTGAGCTGGGGGGGCATGATTGCTCGCGTTGCAGGAGAGTTCACATATGCACCGCAATCGATGTACGTTCCGGTGGCCGTATTGGCGTTCACTGTGATCTCTTGCAACCAAATCGGCGATCATTTGCGCTCGCGCCTAGACAGTCGTGAGGGGAAAATATGACCTCAGTACTTTCTGTCAAGAACTTAGTCGTCGACTTCGACACCCCGCGTGGACTTTTGCATGCAGTGCGCGATGTAGATCTTGAAGTTCCCGAGGGTTCCAGCGTTGGCATCGTAGGTGAGTCGGGGTCTGGCAAAACCGTCATGTCACGCGCAGCTATGGGCCTCCTTCGAGGTCAAAGTGTGCATCGATCCGGAACCGTCATCTTTGATGGAAAAGAACTCACAAAAATGGCTCCCGACGACGTGCGTAACGAGTTCGGAACTGGCATGGCCATGATCTTTCAAGATCCTATGACGGCGCTTAACCCAGTACGTCGCATTGGTTCTCAACTCGGAGAAGGTCTTCGCATTCGTTTAGGAATGGATAAGAAGGCAGCAATCGAGCGTTCGAAAGAACTACTTGCGTTTGTGCGCATTCCAGAACCTGAAGAAATGTTGCGGAAATTCCCGAACCAGTTGTCAGGTGGCATGCGCCAACGCGTCATGATTGCCATTGCCATTGCGTGTAATCCAAAACTTCTCTTCGCAGATGAGCCAACGACAGCACTCGATGTCACAGTACAAGCACAAATTCTTGATTTGCTCTCCGACCTGCGTCAAGAACTCTCCATGTCAATGGTTCTTGTCACCCACGATCTCGGTGTTGTAGCCAACCACACCGACTACATCTCAGTGATGTATGCAGGGCAGGTTGTAGAGCACGCGCCAACGAAGCAACTTTTTGCGAATACAAAAATGCCCTATACCGAAGCTCTCATGAAATCAATTCCCCGCCTCGACATGCCAAGTGGGCAGCGTTTACCCGTCATCAGTGGTCGACTCCCCGACCCAACGAAGCCCGAACCAGGTTGCCCATTTGCCAACCGATGTCCATACGTACAGAATCAGTGCCGCACAGAAGCGCCACCTATGGTTCTTGCAGGACCTGAGCATGGTTATCGCTGCTGGTTCCCCATTGGAGGTGCGCACTAATGGCTGGTTCAGGAAAGGCTCACTTGCGGCCCGGCGGCGACATTCTCCTCACCGTTGAAGACCTCACCGTAGAGTTCAAAGCGGCTGGCAAGAAGGTTGTTAAAGCCGTCTCCGGTGTGTCTTTCGATGTTCAACGCGGCGAAACATTGGCAGTTGTTGGGGAGTCTGGTTGCGGAAAGTCGACGCTTGGCAAAGCGCTCATCCAACTGCCTCCACCAAAATCAGGGTCCGTTGTCTTCGAAGGTCGCGACCTGACATTGTTGGAAAAAGATGCGCTGCGCGAGATTCGCCCGGCAATTCAAATGATTTTTCAAGACCCTGTGAGCTCGCTCAATCCACGCCTACCCATCAGCAGCATTATCGATGAACCACTCAGCATTTGGGGCCGCGGAGACGCAGCTGAGCGCAGCAAAAAGGTTGATGAACTGCTGGAGTCGGTTGGTCTTGAACCGGCTTTGGTTCGCGACCGCAAATCTTACGAGTTCTCAGGCGGACAGTGCCAGCGCATCAGCATCGCTCGGTCGCTTGCGCTTGAACCCATGCTCCTCATCTGCGATGAGCCCGTCTCTGCCCTCGACGTCAGCGTGCAAGCACAAATTTTAAACCTCTTGGCCGACATGAAAGAGCGTTACGGTCTCACGCTCATTTTCATCTCTCATGACCTTGCAGTGGTCAAAGCAATCAGCACTCGCATCATGGTGATGTACCTCGGCAAAATTTGCGAAGTGTCGGCGCCAGACGACCTCTATGCACAGCCGCGGCACCACTACACCCACGCCCTCATCAGCTCTGTTCTCATTCCCGACCCAGAGGTCACACGTACCAGCGTCACATTGCAAGGCGAACCACCATCACCCATGGACCCGCCATCGGGTTGCCGCTTCCGCACACGTTGCCCTGCAGCCACCGACCTCTGCGCACAAGAAGAGCCTCAGTTGCATGAAGTCTCAGCAGGACATTTCGTCGCCTGCCACTTCCCCCGCCCCTAAGTGTTCTCGGCGCCGTATGTGCCGGAAATTGCAACAATTCGCACCGAGAAATGCCGCCTCGCTTTATGGGCGGCCTGCACCTGGCACGTCAACACGAGTTGAAAGCACGCGCCCCGTTCTTGCTGAAGATGCAATATGTGCTTCAGCTGAATCACCAGTGAGCATGAAGAGTGTTTTGCCGTCGTCGCCACCGAGCATGCACGCAAAGCAGAGTTGACCTGTATCAATTACTTCAAGCACTTCGCCACCTTCGGCAATACGCACACATTCAGTAGACATTGGGTTGGCAAACCACACCCTGCCCTCGGCATCGAGACACATACCATCGGGCATGCGTCCTTCAGTAGAAGCCCATACGCGGCGATCAGATAACGAACCGTCTGCGTTAATAGTGAATGCCGCGAACCTCAACCCAAGTGTTTCGGCAACGATGAGTGTTTTCCCATCAGGCGTAATAACGGACCCGTTGGGGAAACACAAATCACTTGCAGCAACACGAGTTTTTCCTTGTGGGGAAATACATGCAAGATTGGCCAATTTTGGGTTGGCCAGTACTTCCTCTATGGGGCGTGTGGCGACCTCTTCATCGAGGTTCAAGCCAAAGTTGCCTACGTACGCCCTACCTTGAGCATCAACCACCATGTCGTTGCAGTGATACGTCGCGATGTCCGACAAGTCGGCCCATACGCTCACTTTTCCGTCGGTATCTCTCCGCAGCACTTGGCGCTTGGTCATGCTCACAACAAGCAGCGAACCATCCGGCATCCAACCGAGACCGGACGGCTGATCATCAATTGACAACTCGGTGCGCAGGTCTCCTTCTGCACCGACGGAAAGTACCGCATGCTCATAGAAGTCACTCAACCACAGTCGACCTTCATGCCAACGCGGCGCTTCGCCAAAATACAGTCCTTCGACTACTTCTTTCACTTCACGTTTCATGATCCCCCGATTCATGTGAAAGGTGAGTTTTCTCGGCGCGTAACGTAACGAAAAACGATACGTACGGCGCCGAGAACACTTGGGTTATTTGTCGGTGGAGCGACGGCCTTCTTTGCGGCGCCAGATGAGTGGGTCGCCAGGCTTCATGATTTCGTGAGCGCGGCGCCACTCGGCAAAGATGCCGAGAATATGTGGTGGGTCACCGTGGATCTCGGTGAAGCCACCGGTTACTTCGCGTGTGTCGAAGTAAGACGCATTCACGCCATCGGCATAGAGCTCACATGCGGGTGCGAAGCCCATGTCGAGCAAGCGCTGACGCTCTGCTTGAAAGTCGGTGACGAGGTACGCAATGTGGTGGAAGCCCTCTTCACCATTTTTGTACATATCGCGATAAATAGAGGGTGTCTCGTCGTGCTGCACAATGAACTGAATCATCGTGTCGCCCAAGTAACCAAATGCATACGACACATCGGCCTCTTGTGGCGTGCCGCGGTAGTCGAATGTGTCGCACTTGTGATGGTCGGTGACCGAGAAAGGCCCCGCACCGAACAAGTCGTGCCACTTCTGAATTGACTCATCAATGTTGTTCACTAAATATGCTTGCTGAAATAGCGGATAATTTCCCAAAATGCCCATGAATCCCCCTTGGCTGTTTTCTTCACCTTAGCGATTTTCTCAGACATGGAAATTACTGGAGATTGGCTGCACCCACAGGCTCCACCACCCACCCATCAACGTTTGCATTGGGCTCGCACAGTGCAACCACGCAGCCCCCAAAGCCCCCTCCTGTCATGCGTGCGCCGTAGACCCCTGGAGTCGCTACAAGATCAGCGACAGCTTGATCCATCTCTGGCACCGACACGGCAAAGTTCTCCGCCAGGCTTTTGTG
>JBIKNT010000070.1:0-7224 GCA_044358465.1 Ilumatobacteraceae bacterium | reverse complement strand
GATGCATGCCGAACGCTTCGATGCTTTTGTTGGCCTTGCTGGCTGCGATAAGAGTATTCCCTCAATGCTCATGGCGGCAGCGCGACTCAACCTCGCATCTGTTTTTGTTTACAACGGTTCTATTTTGCCGGGGCAGTTGCATGGCGAAGCGCTCGACATTACAAGTGTTTTCGAAGCTGTTGGCGCGCATGCACTTGGCACAATTACCGATGAAGAACTCAGCGATATTGAACGCAATGCGTGCCCAGGTGAAGGTGCATGTGGTGGCATGTTTACTGCAAACACAATGTCGTCTATTGCTGAAGCTATTGGTATGAGTCTTCCCGGAACTGCTTCACCTCCAGCAGTCGATGCGCGTCGTGAAGGCGATGCCGAGCGTGCCGGCGAAGCAGTAATGAACTTGTTGCGTTTGGGCATTCGCCCGCGTGACATCATGACCAAAAAAGCATTTGAAAATGCAATTGCAGTTCTTAATGCTTTAGGCGGAAGCACTAATGCAGTTCTGCATCTCCTGGCTCTTGCTCACGAAGCAGAAGTACCACTTGAACTTGAAGACTTCAACCGCATCGCGGCAAAGGTGGCACACATTGCCGACACCAAGCCGGGCGGCAAGTACCACATGACCGATATCGACCGCGTTGGCGGTGTGCCTGTGGTCTTGAAGATGTTGCTCGATGCGGGTTTGTTGCACGGCGACGTCATGACATGCACCGGAAAAACAATGGCAGAAAACCTTGCGGAAATTAATCCGCCAGCACCAGATGGCGAGGTGTTGCACCCGCTTTCAGACCCCATTCACTCAGAGGGTGGCATCAACATTTTGACGGGGTCGCTTGCGCCGAGAGGTTCTGTGGTGAAAGTTGCTGGCCTCAGCAAAGACCAGTTGCACTTCGAAGGTGCTGCACGTGTTTTTGATGGTGAAGATGGCGCAATGGCGGCAATTCTTGCTGGTGATATCAAGCCAGGAACCGTATTGGTTATTCGTTACGAAGGCCCGAAGGGCGGCCCAGGCATGCGTGAAATGCTTGCCATTACGGGTGCTTTGAAAGGCGCTGGCCGTGGTGCCGACTGCGCGCTTATTACCGATGGTCGTTTCAGTGGCGGTACATGGGGCTTCTGCATTGGTCACGTTGCTCCTGAAGCAACCGATGGTGGCCCCATTGCATTCGTAAAAGACGGCGACAAGATTTTGGTCGACGTGCACACGAAGCGACTCGACTTGTTGGTGAGCGATGAAGAAATTGCTGCGCGCAAGGTGGGCTGGAAGCCAAACCCACCGCGCTACACCAAAGGCGTGCTCGGTAAATACGCCAAGCTTGTGCAAGGTGCCGAAACCGGCGCCATCACCAACACCTAATCCCAGTGGAGTGTTCTCGGCGCCGTATGTCCCGCTTTTCGTGACGCTACGCGCCGAGAAATAATTGAGATTTCTGACAGCACGCGACCGATGTTTTTCTCGGCGCGAAACGTTGCAATTTCCGATACGTACGGCGCCGAGAACACTTAGAGAGGTTTAGTCTTGTTCGCGGAGGAACTTTTCAAACTCTGCGGCGAGGTCTTCACCTGTAGGTATTGCCGCTTCGGCACGACGGTCGAATTGTTGTTCCAGCATGCGTACGTACGCCAAAGTTTGCGCGTCGTCTTCAACGGCTTCTTCGTGCAGAACAGCCCACCTGCGTACATCGGCGTCGATGCCGCCATGGTTGGTAGGAACGCCAAGAACGTGTTCTAGGTGGCGTAAAAGTGCTGCTGTAGAGCGCGGGTGTTGAGCATTGGTGAGATAGTGCGGCACACCCACGCGCAAAGAAACTGCAGGCATGCCCGTGCGGTCGAAGCGCTCTTGCATCACACCAATGACGCCAGTAGGGCCTTGGTACTGAGGTTGCGACAAGCCAAGCCTGCGTGCGAGGTCGGGGTTGGTGGTGCTGCCCACCACGGGCGGCAGGCGAGTGTGCGGAACTTGGTCGGCAAGGGCACCGAGTGAAACAACAGCAGAACACTTGAGACCTTGCGCAACGTCGACAATGCAGTCGATAAAAGTTGACCAATGAATGTGTGGTTCTACTCCAGACAAAAGAACGAGGTCACGCGCACCTTCGGGAAAACGCGCAACATAAATATCGTTTTCGGGCCAGCGCAATTGACGCTCTTCGTCCTCATCGAGATACACCTCGGGTCGCTCATGCGTGAAGTCGAAAAATGGGTCGGGGTCGATGCTTCCCACAATGGTGACCACGCGTTCTTGAACACACCATTCAATGGCTGCAGTTGCCGCATTTGATACGTCGAACCAGCCCCGTAACGCAATGAGAAAGACGGGGTCACGTAGCGGGGCAATGTCGTCCCAGCTTGCAGTGAGCACGTCTTTGGAAATCATGGGATCAATTGTTCCACCACAAAGTCGATACTCCTCGTTAATTGCACAACATCTTCTGGGTCAATTGCCGGGAACATGCCAACGCGCAACTGATTCCGGCCCAATTTGCGGTACGAATCGGTATCGACCACGCCGTTGGCACGCAGAGCGGCATTGATGTCGCTGGCCTCAACACCCGTGAGGTCGATGGTTCCCACTACTGCAGAACGCTCGGCAGCATTGCGCACAAAGGGTTCAGCCCATGAACGCTCGGCGGCCCATGAGTAGAGGTGGTCAGCAGATTTTTGTGAACGTGCTGCACACCATGCGAGCCCACCATTTTTCAGCATCCATGAAATTTGTTCATCGAGCAAAATGAGTGTACCCAATGCAGGTGTGTTGTAGGTCTGGTTTGCAACACTGTTGTCGAGTGCAATTTTGAGATCGAGCGATGCAGGGCACCAGCGCTTTGAAGCGGCAATGGAGTTGATGCGTTCAAGAGCCCGCGGTGAACATGCAGCAAGCCATAGTCCGCCATCGGATGCAAAACATTTTTGCGGTGCGAAGTAGTACACGTCTACTTCGCTGGGGCTCCAAGGAAGCCCGCCCGCAGCAGACGTTGCATCTACAACTACTAATGCATCGCCAGCAAAGGAAGGACGTTGAAGTTGCATAGCTACGCCAGTTGATGTTTCGTTGTGCGTGAATGCGTACACATCGACATCTTCTTTTGTTGCTACCGGGTGCGTGCCGGGTTCAGTAGAAACAATGACGGGTTGACCAAGGTGGGGAGCGGCTGCTGCGGCTTCACCAAACTTCGATGAGAATTCGCCAAAGACGAGATGCTCGCTGCGCGACTCGATGAGGCCAAATGTGGCGACGTCCCAGAACACGGTGGAGCCACCATTGCCCATGACAATTTCCCAGCCGTCGGGCAAGTTAAATAATTCACTGAGCCCATTGCGCACAGAACCCACGAGGTTCTTGATGGGGGCTTGCCTGTGCGAAGTGCCTAAAAGTTGGGCTCCACGCGTACCAAAGGCGCTGAGTTGCTCGGCTCGGACCTTGGAAGGCCCGCATCCGAAGCGCCCATCGGCTGGTAAAAATTCTTGGGGAATGCGAATTGTTTGGGGGGAAATTGTGCTCACTGTGCAAGCATTACATCTATGACCTCTCCAGCAAAACACGGGCGCGTATCTGCCCGCCTTGCGGCCATTGCCGAATCAGCCACCCTTGCCGTCGACGCGAAGGCGAAAGCCCTGAAAGCCAAGGGCGAAAACGTCATTGGCTTTGGTGCCGGCGAGCCCGATTTCCCTACTCCAGCCCACATTGTGGAAGCAGCCGCCAAGGCCTGTTACGACGTGAAGAACCACCGCTACACGCCTGCAGCGGGTCTTCCCGAGTTGCGTGAAGCCATCGCAGTGAAAACCTTGCGCGATAGTGGCTTTACGTGCAAGGCCAGCCAAGTGATGGTTACGAATGGTGGCAAGCACGCGGTATTCGTTGCCTTTGCTGCATTGTGTGACCCAGGTGATGAAGTCATTTGTCCTGCTCCGTTTTGGACCACCTACCCCGAAGCCATCACTTTGGCCGGGGGAGTACCAGTTGTTGTTGACACCACCGAAGAAACGGGTTTCCGTGTAACGGTGGAACAGTTAGAGCGTGCGCGCACACCGCGCACAAAAGTGTTGTTGTTTGTTTCGCCCGACAACCCCAGTGGTTCTGTGTACCCGCCAGAAGAAGTTGCAGCCATTGGAAAGTGGGCAGTGGAGCATGGTATCTGGGTCATTACCGATGAAATTTATGAGCACCTCACGTACGGCAAGCACCAGTTCAGTTCAATGCCAACACTCGTTCCTGAAGTTGCGAACCAGTGCGTCATTGTGAACGGTGTTGCTAAAACTTATGCAATGACTGGTTGGCGCGTGGGCTGGATGATTGGCCCTGACGACGTCATGAAAGCTGCAATTAACTTCCAGTCGCATTCCACAAGCAATGTTTCCAACGTTGCGCAAATTGCCGCGCTTGCTGCAGTGAGCGGTGACCTTGAAGCAGTGAAGATGATGCGCACCGCATTTGAGCGTCGTGGAAAAACAATGCACAAAATGTTGAGCGACATTGCTGGCGTGACGTGCCTTGAACCAGAAGGTGCTTTCTACTGCTTCCCACAGGTTCGGGGTTTGCTTGGTCGCTCGTATGGCGGTGTCACTGCACATACCACTCTTGATCTTGCCGACATCGTGCTCGACCAAGCAAAGGTTGCTTTTGTTCCCGGAGAAGCGTTTGGTGCTCCTGGCTATGCGCGATTCTCTTTTGCTCTTGGCGACGACGACATTGTTGAAGGCATCTCGCGTTTTGCGAATCTTGTGAGTTGAGTTTTCTCTGATATAGTCACCCCATCACAGCAATAGTTGTGAGATATAGAAAACAGCGAAGTCCGGTAAAAGTCCGGCACTGTCCCGCAACGGTAAAACTTTTCAGCGCAAGCTGTGGAAGGCAAGTCCGGTCGCCTGATCTATATGCGTTTACCAGTCCTCGAAGGAAGGGCGGTCCGCGAGGTGGGAGAACCCCACCTTCGACCCACTCTTCTTTCTCCAGCAATCTTCGGAGGAAGAACTATGTCAAAGAACTCTATTCGTCATTTTCGCGGTGTAACACGCCGCACTTTTATAGCCGTAGGGGCATCGGTTTTGCTCTTTGCAGCTTGTGGAACAAGCGACCAGTCGGCATCCAACACGGTTGCCGACACTGTCGCTGAAGCCAGTTCCGACACTGCAGTGCCAGAAGTATCTATGAACAAAATAGTTTCGTTGTCTGCCACGGCAACAGAGATGATTTATGCCATTGGTGCAGAAGATCAACTGGTAGCAGTAGACAACTACAGTAATTATCCAGCGGAAGCGGCAGCAACTGAAACTAAAATTGATGCATTGCAGCCAAGCGCAGAAGCTATTGCCGCTCTCGATGCAACAGTTGTTCTTCTCACATACGACCCAGGCAACTTGCAAACTCAACTAGAAGCACTGGGAATCACCGTGTGGATAGGAGCAGCAGCTACAAGCCTTGACGACTCGTACAAGCAAATCACAGAACTCGGTGAGTTAACCGGCAAGACAGCACAAGCCGAGGCGCTTGTGTCGTCAATGAAGACCGACATCGACACAGCCGTTTCTTCAATGGAACTGCCAGATGATCCCATCAGTTACTTCTACGAACTTGATAACACCTACTTTTCGGTGACGTCGAACACCTTTGTTGGTCAAATCATGTCGCAGTTCAATTTGCAAAACATTGCCGATTTGGCTGAAGCAGGAAATGATTACCCACAACTTTCACAAGAAGCAATTATTTCTGCGAACCCACAAATGATTTTCCTGGCTGATACGAAATGCTGTCAGCAAGATGCAAAGTCAGTTGCATCTCGACCAGGCTGGAACAAAATTGATGCAGTCACCAACGGCAATGTTGTAGAACTCGACGATGACGTGGCTTCACGTTGGGGTCCACGCGTTGTGGATCTTGTGAAACAAGTTGCCGCAGCTGTCGCAAAATTTGTCGAGACAAGTAAGAAGTAGAAAGCCATCTTTCCCTTAGCCGAAACAGTTGTGCACCCAGTGCGCCGGTGGTGGATTCCCGCTGCTGGCGCGCTGGCGCTTGCCTCTGTTTTGCTTGGCGCAATGGTGGGGCCAGCAGGGCCTTCCTGGTGGCGTGTGCCATTGGCATTGCTCGATCACCTGCCTTTGGTATCTATCGATAGCGGTGTAACACCTCGCGAGTGGACCATTATCTGGGATATTCGCATGCCACGTGTGGTGTTGGCTGCATTGGTGGGGTCGATGTTGTCGTTGAGTGGTGCGAGTTATCAAGGAGTTTTCCGCAACCCGTTGGTTGACCCATATTTGCTGGGTGTTGCAGCAGGAGCCGGGCTCGGCGCAACTTTGGTGTTCACGTTGAATCGCACAGGCTCAAGTACGTGGATTATCGACCCGTTGCCACTCAGTGCATTTGCTGGTGGGTTGCTTGCAGTACTTGTTACGTACTTTGTGGGCACTGCTTTTGGTGGTCAGAAAAGTGCATCTACATTGGTTTTGGCTGGCGTTGCGGTCACTGCTCTTGCCACTGCTGTGCAGACTTTTGCATTGCAACGACACACCGACGTAGTGCGTCAGGTGTATTCGTGGATTCTGGGTCGTTTAAGTTCTGCAACATGGGGAGATGTACGTCTTGTGCTCCCTTATGTTGTGGTGAGTTCAGTAGTGCTCTTTTTGCATCGCAGGTTGCTCGACATCATGCGCGTTGGTGATGATGAAGCAACAGCACTGGGCGCATCGGTGAACAGAGTGCGCATTGTTGTAGTGATTGCGGCAACTCTGGGCACGTCGGCTGTGGTCGCCGTGAGTGGGCTCATTGGATTTGTGGGAATTATTGTTCCGCACGCAGTGCGCTTGCTCGCTGGCGCTAGCTACCGGGTCATCGTGCCACTCAGTTTGCTCATGGGCGCTTCTTTTCTCATCATTGCCGACATTCCCGGTCGTGTGTTGCAGAATCCATCGGAAACTCCTATTGGAGTGGTCACTGCTTTCTTGGGTGCACCGTTTTTCTTACTGTTGTTGCGAACAAGGCAGGGAACAAGGTGACCTCGTTGCAGTTCTCTGGCGTAGGAGTGCGCTACGGGCAGCACGATGCCCTCAGTAATTTCACCGACACAGTGAAGCCAGGGGAATGGCTATGCCTCATTGGGCCGAATGGTGCAGGCAAAAGTTCTTTGTTGCGCTCTGTTGCTGGGCTGGCTAAACACAGTGGAGAAATACGCGTAGATGGTTCACCACTTCGCATGCGTTCTGCAAAACGGCGAGCACAACTTGTTA
>JBIKNT010000069.1:0-7297 GCA_044358465.1 Ilumatobacteraceae bacterium | reverse complement strand
CCCATGCGTCCGACGCATTCCTGATTACAACTGAGGCACAAGCGAATGTCGTCGGTTGCTCCCGCACGTGCTTTTGCTGCAAAGTCGGGGTCGGCTATTTGGCCGCGCACTACTCCAACAAGATCGCAGTGTCCATCGGCCAATGCACGCTCTGCTTGCAGTGGATCTTTAAAACGACCAACTCCAACAACCGGTAGATCTACTGCTTTACGAATTGCTGAAGGAATGAATGTTGCGTATCCGGGTGGAATATGCATTGACGCTTCAATCATGAATAAACTTGCAGTTGCTACGCCGATTGATGTGTTGATGTAATCGATATTGCCTGAAGCTTCTACAAGCTTGGCAATTTCTACTGCTTCATCGATAGTGGTTCCACCTTCGATGAATTCATCGCCGCACAAACGAACACCTAAAGCGAGGTCGTTGCCAATTGCTTTGCGTACTGCAGATGAAATATCGAGCAGCAAGCGTGCACGGTTCGCAAGTGACCCACCATATTGGTCAGTGCGTTTATTTGTTGCTGGCGAGAGAAACCCGCGGACAATAGAAGAATGGCTGCACTGCAGTTCAATGCCATCGAACCCGCCTTCTGCACAGTTCTCAGCAACAGTGACATAGCCAGCAATGATGTCGTCAATATCGCTTTGAGTGACCGCTTTTGGCACTTCGCGAAAGAGCGGGTCGGCAACTGCGCTTGGTGCCCACACGGGAAGACGGCTGTACATGCTGCTGGCCTGACCACCGTTGTGATTGATCTGAGCAAAAATGGGCGTGCGATGTTGATGTACTGCCGACGTGATGTTGCGATAGCCAGGTATGACATCACGATGAAAGCCGTGGATGAGTTTTTCGTATGGCCAGTCGGTGGGGTGCGTTGAGTGCTCTTCGGTAATGATGAGCCCAGCTCCACCTGCTGCACGCGCTGCATAGTAGGCGCTGTGCTGTTCTGTGGGTTTGCCGTTGCGTGCGTAGTTCGTGAGGTGCGCACTAAAGACAATGCGGTTACGAGTGGTGACGGGCCCCAGTTGGAGCGGGGTCCACAAGTACTTGTAACTCACGAAGACAGAGGTTAGGTGGGTTTTGAGGGAAGTGATGGCTCGAGACCAGAACGAAGCCGTCGAAGGTTGGGAATATGGCGAATGACCACCAAAACCCCGATGCCGACAGTTGCGGCTATTTCCCAGCCGGGTGCTCCCGCTACTGCAATGCAAATGGGCAAGAGCACGGTGATCACGAGTGAGGAAATGGAAGCTTTTTTCGTTGTTTTACTCAGTACTGCCCACAAGAGTAAAAGTCCAATACTGATGAACGGGTGCACCACAAGCATGGCGCCCGATGCTGTAGCGACCCCTTTGCCGCCCGCGAAACGACGGGTGATGGGGTAAACATGGCCCAGAACTGCGCCAGCTGCACACCAAAATGCTGCAGCATTGCCGAAAATTGCCAAGCCAAGGCCAGTTGCAACGGCACCTTTCACTGCATCAAGACCGTAAACGTATGCCCCTTTTTTCATTCCTAATGCACGGGCAACATTCGATGCACCTGGGTTGCCTGAACCGACTGCGGTGATATCGATGCCGTTTGCTTTGGCCACCAAGATGGCGCTCGGGAATGTGCCGATGAAGTACCCGGCAGTCGCGAGAAGAACAACGAGAAAGTAGTGCACGGTTACAGCATAAACACTGCACGCCGTGCTTCAAGGACAGCCTCGAGAACAGTGCGTGGGGCTACAGCATCGCCAACAAGTTGAAACCGAGTAGAGAGGTGCTCGGTGGGAAGGCGAAAGCCACAATCGATGAAAGCAGCTGCGTCATAGACGGTGGTTTCACCCGAATATCGATCTTGTACTTCAACACACACGCCTTGGCCAGAATGTGTAACACCGCGAACAAGTGCGCGTTTCACTACGCGTGTGCCTTGCTGTGCCAAGCGAACATTTGCGGGAGCCAAATCGCCTGAGCGCGATAGCTCATTTCCAGCAATGTTGTCGGGGGTCACGAGAATTGCACGCTGGCCAAGCCATTGCGCGAGAGCAATGGCAATAGGGCCACCAATGGGGTCGTGCAAAACAATGTCGCCACTTTCAGGAAGCGCAACGGAACCATTCATCACATCAACAACATCAAGTGCAGCTGAGAGGTTGGTCACTGCATAGGTTGGAACTCCTAAGCGTGAGCCTGTGCACTGCAAAACAACATCGGCGGCAAGGTCTGTAGTGCCATCAATAGCTACCCCAAAATGAAACTGCACATCTAGCGACAAACATTGTTCATACAGCCAATGCACAAATGTTTGTCCGGGGCCGGCGAAAGCAACAATTCCGCCTGCGGCGTTTTGCTTTTCGTATACCTCAACTGAGTGACCACGGCGAGCTGCCGTGTATGCGGCTTCTAGGCCTGCTGGCCCTGCGCCAATGACGGCAACTTTTTTGGGAGCAACCTGTGCATACCAATTGGGGTCGGTGCTCTCGTGGCCAGACGTGGGTTCAACGACGCAGGTAACTATGGGGTTGCGTGCATCGCGCACTTGACACGTTTGATTGCAGCGAATGCAGGGGCGGATCTTTGCCGTCTCACCACTCAGCATTTTGTTCACCAAGTCGGGGTCAGAAATTTGCGCCCGGGTCATTTCAACACCCGCACACACGCCTTGTTCTACAGCACTCATCGCCATGTGTGGTTGAACAATAGAACCTTGCAAAAAGACAGGAATGTTGAGTACTGCCTGCACGCGTTGGGTGATTTCTGTATTGAATCCCTCTGGTTCATGAAAATCGGGGCGAGTTTTTTCTACAGAGAAAATGGAACCACGAACAACAACTAAATAATCGAGCCCACACGCAGCAAGTTGGGGAGCAAGCTCTACGGCCATGTCTGGTGTAATACCAGCCCATGGTGCAAGCTCATCGCACGAAAGCCGCAGACCAATAACGGCATCGCCAACTGCTTCGCGCATCTTTTCAATGATTGTTCGCGCAAATAAAGTTTTGTCTTGACCCCACGCGTCGTCGCGATGATTGGTGAGACCAGAAAGAAATTGCCGCACCAAACTGTGTTGGCCGGCATTGATTTCCACGCCATCGCACCCAGAAGAAACGGCAATACGCGCAGCGAGAACAAAACCCTCAATGACTTCATCGATATCGGCTTGTTCCATCCATTTCGGAACTTCACGTGAGTTCACTTCAGGTACGCGGCTGGGCGCCCACAACGGTTGCTGGTGATATGCAGAAGTGCCTTGTCCGCCTGAGTGGTCGAGCGATGCAATCACTAAACATTTTTCTTTGTGTAGTTCTGCAGAAAGCGTGGCCAACGATTCTGCGCAGTGTGATGCAAGTGGCGCACGTTCGTACGGCCAGTCGCTGTGGTGGACGCTCATGCCTTCCAGCACTATGACGCCACAACCACCTTGTGCTCGTCGCGAGTAATAGGCAATGTGCTGATCGCTAAAAGTTCGTTCGTCGGTACCGAGGTTGGTGACGTGGGGGCCGAACATCACGCCATTTGGTGCTTGGCAATTGCCAATGTCAACAGGTTGTAATAACCCCATGAAACAGAATTTACGACACCACGCTCATTGCGCTGCGTGCAGGCTTTGAGTGGTCTTTGCTGGGCTTTGGGGTAATAGAAACTGGGCTTGCTTGGCGTTGCGCTAGAAGAGTTGCCCCATGCCCAGTGACGCACTCTGGGTCGGGCCCATCGAGTGGTAACCCAGTGAAAAATTTTGCAGCCATACAGCCGCCTTGGCAAGAGTCGTAGTTCCCGCACGATGCACATGCACCAGCCGATTCTGGTTCGCGCAACGAAGTGAAGAGTTCGCTGTCGCGCCACACAGAAGTGAAACCACCAGTGTCGTGAACATTCCCCGCTTTGAACTGGTCGTGTAAAACAAATGGGCAGGCATATACATCGCCAATAGGGTCGATGAGGCACACCACGCGCCCCGCACCACACATGTTGAGGCCAGGTAAAGATTCGCCTAAAGCATTGAGGTGGAAAAATGAATCGCCAGTGAGAACGTTGTCGCCGTGTGCAAGGAGCCAGTTATAGATCTGCACTTGTTGTTCGTTGGTGGGGTGTAGATCATTCCATGAATCAACACCACGGCCAGAAGGACGCAACCGTGTAATGCGCAGTTGTGCGCCATAAGAATCGGCGAGGGCTTTGAACTCGTCTAACTGGTCAACGTTGTGCCGTGTAACCACAACAGAAATTTTAAAAGGACCAAAATTTGCTGCCTTCAAGTTATCCATTGCACGACGAGCGATGTCGTACGAGCCAACTCCACGTACAGGGTCGTTAGTGATGGCATCAACGCCGTCGAGGCTGATTTGAATATCTAAGTAATCCATCGCGGCGAGGCGCTGCGCATTTTTCTCGTCGATGAAAGCGCCGTTGGTGGAAAACTTCACTCCAATGTCGTTTGCAATGGAGTATTCGATGATGTCAAAAAAGTCACGGCGCACCATTGGCTCGCCGCCGCCAATGTTGATGTAAAAAACTTGCAGATCACGCAGTTCATCGAGCACTGCGAAAGCTTGCTCAGTGGTGAGTTCGCGGTCGTCGCGTTGACCACTGCTCGACAAACAATGCACGCACTGCAAGTTGCACGCGTAGGTGAGTTCCCATGTGAGGCAAATGGGTGCGTCGAGACCACGCTTTAATTGTGTAACGAGTTGGCTAGCAGACACGAAGGATTTCCGATTTCGTCAATTGATTGAGTGCTTGTAAAAAAGATGCATCGCGCTCGGTGGCAATTCCGCAAGCGCGCAAGGTAGCGCCAACGCTTGGGTGATCGCCAAGTTCGCGCACCACGCGCACAACGTCGGGGTGCTTCAAAAAAACCAGGCGGCGGTTGCCGTAATGGTAGGCAAGGGCGCCAAAGGGTTCAGGACGCAGGGCAACTTGAGGATGCAAAGCGCACGCTGAACTGAGGGTGAGGGTCACGGGTGGCTCAGTACACGCCACACATGCCGTCGATGGAGATCTCCTCGACGAGCAATTCCTCTAAAACGAGCACTTCGGCTGCGGTTTCGAGGTTTTCTTGGCTGGCAGTTTCTGCGGTGGCTACGGCAACTGGTGACATGCCCAAATCGTACCGTGTGACAGTGGTCTGATGCTTGGGCTAGCGTCTCATTTATTGACGTGGCCCA
This sequence comes from Ilumatobacteraceae bacterium, assembly GCA_044358465.1. Classification (GTDB taxonomy): domain Bacteria; phylum Actinomycetota; class Acidimicrobiia; order Acidimicrobiales; family Ilumatobacteraceae; genus F1-20-MAGs119. The sequence goes on along the minus strand of JBIKNT010000069.1, from coordinate 2,142 downwards.
CAGGGGCAAACATAGAGGGGGAAATGATGAAGACCAAAGCCGCAATTTTGTGGGAGTTGAACACACCGTGGTCCGTTGAGGAAATTGAGCTCGATGCCCCAAAGGCCGGAGAAGTTCTTGTCAAAATCGCTGCCTCGGGAATGTGCCACAGCGACGAGCACGTGGTCACGGGTGACCTTCCTTTTGCAATGCCCATCATTGGCGGCCATGAAGGCGCCGGCGTTGTTGAAGCTGTCGGCCCAGGAGTGAGCTGGCTGGCACCGGGCGACCATGTGGTGTTCGGGTTCATTCCCTCATGCGGTCGTTGCCCAAGTTGCAGCACGGGCCACTCGAACTTGTGTGACATGGGCGCATTGCTGGGTACTGGCAAGCAAATTGCCGACGGCACCTCGCGTCATCACGCACAGGGCCAAGACATTTCCACCATGTGCTTGCTCGGAACTTTTGCGCACCACACAGTGGTCAATGAAGCATCTTGCATCAAAATCGAAAAAGATATTCCACTTGAAAAAGCATGCTTGCTCGGTTGTGGTGTTGTAACAGGTTGGGGAAGCAGTGTGTATGCCGCTGAAGTTTCACCTGGCGACACAGTGGTTGTTGTGGGCATTGGTGGTATTGGTGCAAACGCTGTGCAAGGAGCAAAACTTGCAGGTGCAAAGCACGTCATTGCTATTGACCCCATCGAGTTCAAGCGTGAAAAGGCAATGCAATTTGGTGCAACACATACTGCAGCATCAATGGCAGAAGCACTTCCGCTCGTTCAGCAAATTTCTTGGGGCACCATGGCAAACAAGGTCATCATGACCATGGGCGTTGGTAGCGGCGCAGTCATTGGCGAAGCACTTGCCCTCACGGCAAAGCGTGGCCGCGTGGTTGTGACCAACATTCACCCAGCAATGGAGTACAGCGCAAGCATGAGCCTGCTCGATCTCACATTGATGGAAAAGCAAGTCGTTGGTTCACTCTTTGGTTCGGGTAATCCTCGTGCCGACATTCCAAAACTCATCAGCCTGTACCGCGAGGGTCAACTCGACCTCGACAGCCTCATTTCCAAGACCTACCCACTTGAGGGTGTGAATGACGGTTACGAAGACATGCGCGCCGGAAAAAATATCCGCGGCGTACTCGTCTATAGCTGAAATGGTTTTGCCGAAAAACACTCTCAGTGCAGTTCACGAACAAGTAGTAGGCCGCCATCGTGAGATCGAACTCACGTTGGCGGCCCTCACTGCTCAGCGCCACATTGTTCTTGAAGGCCCACCTGGTACGGGTAAATCAACCCTTTTACGGGCAATTGCCCAGGCAATGAATGTTGGGTTTGTTTTTGTTGAAGGAAATGCTGAACTCACACCTGCACGTTTGGCGGGAACTTTTGACCCCGCCCGGGTACTGAACGACGGCTACAAGCCCGATGCATTTCTCGATGGCCCTCTCGTTGAGGCAATGCGTGCGGGTTCGCTTCTCTATATCGAAGAGATCAACCGCATTCCTGAAGAAACTCTCAACGTGCTCATCACTGTGATGAGCGAAGGTGAAATTACTGTTCCCCGCTTGGGCAGAATTCTTGCCAAACCCGGTTTCCAAATGATTGCAGCAATGAACCCATTCGACTCTGTTGGCACGGCACGCATTTCAAGTGCTGTATACGACCGAATGTGCCGTATCTCAGTTGCATATCAAAGTGCTGAAGATGAAACCAACATCGTGCATCGTGCATCACCTGCTTCAAACAAACAGTGGTGTGCACAAGTTGTCGATGTGGTGCGCCACACACGTGCTCATAGCGATTTGCGTACCGGGTCTTCGGTTCGTGGTGCAATAGACACTGCACTTGTCGCGCAGTCACTAGGCGAGTTGCGTGGTAAAGATGCGCTAGATCCGTTAGTGGGTCTCGATGCAGCTCTCACATCATTAAGTGGCCGTGTGAAACTTCGTGAGGGTGCAGTGCGCAGTGTGGAAGAAGTCATTACCGACATTTGGAATACTGTCTTTGCGGCACCATCAGAAAATGGTGATGTGGGAAAAGTGAACGCCCCGACTGGGGCAACGAACTCCCACTCGTAAAAGAAGGTGCTGCCGCACAGGCAGCTGAAGCAGAGTCGGCGAAGAAAACAAAATCACGTAGCGAGTTGCAACGGCATA
>JBIKNT010000067.1:0-7390 GCA_044358465.1 Ilumatobacteraceae bacterium | reverse complement strand
GGCATGACTGCATCACAAGAAGTCATACTGGGTACTGCTGGCCAAACACTGGTCATTCGCCACGACTCAAATGACCGAGTGAGTTTTATGCCTGGCGTAGTTCTTGCCTGTAAACGCGTCGCTGAAACTCCAGGAATCACGCTGGGAATCGACTCACTTCTTTAGTGCTCGTTTGTCTCGTTGAGGTCAGGTGGAGCAAGAGGACGGCGCTTTTTCATTTGGATAGCTGAAATGGCAAAGAGCCCAAGGACGATGTACCACTGGTAGCTCTCAATTGATTTCAAGAACCATCGCACTTGGTCTTCAAAGATGTCTCCGCCGATGCGCATCACCATGAGGCGAAAGCAAATGCCAGGAATAACAATTGCAAAGAACTGACCGATGCGCATTTTCCGGTGGCCAACGAGCACGCACACCACGTTGCTTCCGGGCATGAGGAAAAGCATGAGCCCGCCAGCTTTGTTCACTGCATTTTCAAGCCAACGGTAGATGGCGGGAGTTTCGCCAACGTTGTCTTCCACCCATCGCACAGTGCGGTCGCCATACCAGCGGCCAACAAAGTACAGGGCTGTAGCAGCAGCCAAAATGCGTAAAAACCCGATGATGAAATAGGGGACGGGTGAAGTAAAGGGGACCGCTCCAAAAAGGTTGCGGTTTCGCGACGACATCGCGAGAACGAGCAGCGGTCGTTCGTCGACGAGCGCTGGGCCGATATTGGTGCCAATGGTGCCGAACACGAAAAGGAGAGACGTGAGAGCCAATACAACTTTGCGCACCACGGCAACCTATCGCATGGCCCTACGAGATGCCCTACTCTTGTTGTATGCAAGGACTCATGCAAAATACGCCACTGACCATTGTTCACCTTTTTGACCGGGCAGAAAAATACCACCGCAATAAAACTGTGGTCACTGCAACTCCGCGCGGGAAAGAGACCGTTACATATGGTGACTGGGCACTGCGTACCCGCAAGTTGGGCGGAGTGCTCAATGATTTGGGTATTTCTGAAGCAGGTCGAGTCGCTACTTTTGCATGGAATACCGCGCGGCATTTGGAGTTGTACTTTGCCGCACCATGCACGGGTCGTGTACTTCATACGTTGAACATTCGACTATTCCCCGAACAGCTCACTTACATTGTGAACCATGCCGAAGACGAAGTGATTTTTTGTGACAAGTCGTTGCTGCCTCTTCTTGCACCGCTCTTTCCTACCTTTCACACGGTGAAACATTTAGTAGTGATGGACGATGGGCCAGGTGATGTTCCGCAATGGCCAGGTGTGCAAATACATGACTATGAAGAGTTGCTCAGTAAAGCTTCGCCAGTTGAATTTTTAGTAACAGATGAAAACCGTGCAGCGAGCATGTGTTACACCAGTGGCACTACCGGCAATCCGAAAGGCGTGGTGTACAGCCATCGCAGTACGTACCTTCACACTTTTGGTGCAATGACGGTCGACAGTTTGGGCGCGCGCGAGAGCGATGTGATTTTGCCAGTCGTTCCGATGTTCCACGCCAACGCATGGGGTCTTGCACACGCTGCAGTTGCTTCAGGCGCATCGCTCATCATGCCGGGTCCAGACCTGTCGGGTAAAGCTATTGCGCAACTCATCGTGGAAGAAAAGGTCACTGTTGCAGCAGGAGTCCCGACTATTTGGATGGGTGTTCTTCCCGAGCTCAAGGGTCGCGACACCTCGTCGTTGCGCGCTATTCCCTGTGGTGGTTCTGCAGTACCGAAAGCATTGAGTGAGGGGTATCGCGAACAAACAGGTTTGCCTATTTTGCAAGCGTGGGGAATGACCGAAACAAGCCCCATTGCTTCAACGTGCACGTTGAGTGCTGCCGACTTGTTGTTACCCATCGATGAGCAAGCTGAGTTGCGTACCACTGTGGGGCAAATCAACTTTGGTGTTGAGTGCCGAGTAGTGGAACCCGACACCATTAACCCAGTTGCGTGGGATGGTGAAACAAGTGGCGAGTTGCAGTGCTCGGGTCCGTGGATTGCTGCCAACTATTACAACGATGACCGTTCAGCAGAAAGCTTTACTTCTGATGGTTGGTTGCGCACAGGTGACGTTGCCACCATGGACGGCGATGGGCGAGTGCGACTTGTTGACCGTACAAAAGATCTCATCAAGAGTGGTGGTGAGTGGATCTCGTCGGTCGACGTGGAAAATGAACTCATGGCGCACCCGAAAATCAAAGAAGCTGCGGTAGTGGGCGTGCCACACCCGCGATGGTCGGAGCGCCCGTTGGCCTGCATCGTGGTGGAGCCAGGGCAGAGCCTCACCAAAGAAGAGGTAGTGGAGTTCCTGGTGCCGCGTTTGGCCAAGTGGCAATTGCCCGACGACGTGGTGTTTATTGACGAAGTACCAAAGACCAGTGTGGGGAAGTTTTCGAAAAAGACCCTCCGCGACCGGTTTGCCACGTACGTGCTGCCCACGAACTAGAAAAAATAAGTTTCTGTGACATTTGTCTTGACAGTGAGACGCTTTTCGTTTTAGTGTCTCACTATGACTTCTGACGAAACCCGCGTTCTCGATGCAGCTTTGGGCTGTGTTGAACGCTTTGGGTTCAGCAAAGTCACCATCGACGACATCACAGCAGCTTCGGGTGTGTCGCGCGCCACTATTTACCGTTTGTTCCCGGGTGGGCGCGAAGTTCTTTTTGAAGCAATGCGCCTGCGCGAATTAGAGAGTTTCTTTTCTCGGTTGCAGAGTGCTGCTGCGGGGTCTCGCAATCTTGAGGAGCTCCTCACGCGTTGCATTGTCTTTTCCTCGCGTGAATTGCAAAACGACCAGCACCTTGCGGCGATGCTTGCCAGCGAGCGCGGTGAGGCACTTGCGAATCTCACGGTCGATGGAGTGCCGCGCATTGTAAATGTCGCAACTCAATTTTTTGTGCCGCTCGCCGAAGAGTTTGTTTCACCTGAAACTGCAATTCAAATTGTCGAAGTGCTGGTTCGGCTCGTCATTTCGTACTTCCTTGCGCCAAGTATGCGGGTCGACTTCACCAGCGAAGACAGTGTTCGCGCATTTTTAGAGTCTTTTAGTTTTCTTAATGATCTAGTACAGCAATAAGGGGAAATACCATGACCGCAATTGAATCACATGACGCAGAAATCTTGGGGCGCACCGATGTCAACGACATTGAAGCCATCTTGGGTGTCACCAATACCGACGTTAATGAAATTACGCATATGGTGAAGAACAACGCCGACACGTTGTTCTCTTGGGACTATTCATTAGCCCGCCCGCAGTTGCGCAAGTTGTACGAGAAGGCAAAGGTGGGGCAGTGGAATGCCACCACCGATCTGCCATGGGAAACCCCCGTCGACATTGAAGGCACTATTGCAGCCGACCAGGCAGCAATTGGCCGTGGTTTCGACATGAGCCTGTATGCCGATACTCCTGTAAAAAACTGGGAGCAAAAAGAATGGCTCGAATTTGGTGTTCAGGCACGTAAATGGAGCTTGTCGCAGTTCTTGCACGGCGAACAAGGTGCACTCATTTGCACCGCAAAGATTGTGGAAACGGTGCCCTGGTACGACGCCAAGTTGTACGCCAGCACGCAGGTAATGGATGAAGCGCGCCACGTAGAAGTGTTTGCTCGCTACCTCGATGAAAAGCTTGAAGGCGGCTACCAAATTAATGCGCACTTGCGCGCATTGCTCGACGACATCGTGACCGATAGCCGCTGGGACATGACCTATTTGGGTATGCAAATCATGGTTGAGGGTCTTGCCCTCGCAGCATTTGGTTATATGCATCAACTCACCGGCGAGCCGCTGTTGAAGAAGTTGTTGCGTTATGTCATGAGCGACGAAGCACGTCACGTTGCATTCGGTGTGCTTTCCTTGCAGGAGGTGTACGCACAAATGAGCGACGTAGAAATTAAAGAGCGTCAAGTCTTTGCCTTCGAGGCAAGTTTGCGCATGCGCGATCGTTTCTTGCAACAAGAAGTGTGGGAGCGTATGGGCATTGACCCACGCAAAATTATGCCGGTGGTACTCAATGACCCCACGCGCATTTTCTTCCAGCAGATGCTGTTTTCCAAAATCGTGCCGAACTGCAAAAAGCTCGGCCTCCTCGACCGCAACGACTCGTGGCTGCGTCGTCGGTTCGAAGAAATTGGCGTCATCCAGTTCGAAGACTTCGAAGATACAGGTGAAGAGTACCTGGCCTTCGAAATTGGGAAAGACATCACAGCCCCTGCCTGAAAGTAGGCATTATCCAGCAAATTTGGATAATGAATGCAATGTTCGTGGTGTGGGGTCACTACTCTTGAAGCGTTATGGCTCATCAATCTGACCCCTCATTTCGTGCCTTTCATGCTCTACGCATCAAGGGCTTTGCCAAAGTCGACATGGTCGCCGATATCGCAGCAATCAGCGAACAAGAAGCGCAAGCGCACCTTCAAGACCTCTTGTCGCGCGAGTTAGCAATGTTCCGTGAACAGCGTGCATTGTGGCAAATCACACCAGCCGGCAAGGAAGCTCACAAGGCGGCGCTTGCTGCCGACACTCCAGGCGAAGTTGCGAGCGCCTTGAAGCCTTCCTACGAAGAGTTCTTGGTCATCAACGAGGCGTTCAAACAGCTTTGTGGCGACTGGCAGCTGAAAGACGGAGCGCCAAATGACCACGGCGATGCCGCATACGACAAAGCCGTCATTGCGCGCTTGGTGGAAATGAATGTGAAGGCCGTGCCGGTTGTGGAATCTCTCGGCGCTGTTTTGGAGCGCCTCATGCCATACGTTCCTCGTTTGCATTCCACATCGAAGCGTGTGGTTGCTGGTGAGAACAACATGTTCACTGGTGTGATGTGTGGGAGTTACCACGACGTGTGGATGGAACTTCACGAAGACCTCATTCTCACCCAAGGTATCGACCGTGCTGCCGAGGGATCTTTCTAATGACCCAAGTGCCACACTTCGGGCGAGTACTCACTGCCATGATCACGCCGTTCACCGCTGCTGGCGAACTCGATGTCAATGAAGCAGTAAAGCTTGCGAAGTGGCTCCAAGAGCAGGGTAATGACGGACTTGTTGTTACAGGAACAACAGGCGAAGCATCTACTCTCACCGATGCAGAAAAAATTGCGTTGTGGGAAGCGGTGGCTCAAGCAGTCACCATTCCAGTGATTGCAGGAAGCGCATCGAACGACACCGCCCACAGTGTGCACCTCACCAAAAAGGCCACCGAAGTGGGTGCTGCAGGAATTTTGGCAGTGGGGCCGTATTACAACCGCCCACCACAAGCAGGTATTGCTGCGCACATGGGCGCAATTGCCACAGCAACGCATCTACCAGTTGTGTTGTACGACATTCCCGTGCGCACGGGCCGCAAAATTGCCACCGCAAACTTGCTCACCTTGGCAAATGATTACAGCAACATTGTTGCCCTCAAAGATGCTGCCGGAAACCCAGCAGAAACCGCATCGGTCATTGCACAAGCACCTAGTGGATTCCAGGTCTACAGCGGCGATGACGGGTTCACACTTCCGCTGTTATCGGTTGGCGCAGTCGGGGTCGTTGGTGTTGCTACACACTGGTCGGCTCCCGAGCATCAACTCATGATGAAAGCATTTTTTAGTGGCAATACCGCCGAGGCTCAGCGCATGAATGCACTGCTCCTCGAAAGCTATGCCTTTGAAACCGGGGACGATTCGCCGAACCCGCTGCCCAGCAAAGAAATGATGAAACTGCACGGGTTCGCTGTTGGTGATGCACGCTTGCCAATGGGGCCAGCTGCATCTTGGGTTTCCGAGCGTGCAGCGGTCGTGAAGAAAAATCTTGAAGCGACACGCACCCGTTGAGCACGAATGCATCTGTGAGCACATCTAACGTACGTATTTATTTTCTGGGTGGTTTAGGCGAAATTGGCCGTAACTGCATGGCAGTAGAGCAAGACAATGAAATCTTGCTCATCGACTGCGGTCTCATGTTTCCCGACCCCGACATGCACGGAATAGACCTTGTGCTTCCCGACTTCACCTGGTTGCGCGAAAATGCCGAGCGCATTGTGGGGTGCGTAGCAACACATGGCCATGAAGACCATGTTGGTGGGTTGCAATTCTTGTTACGCGAAATGTCATTTCCGTTATACGGATCCGCAGTAACACTGGGGCTTGCTCGTAATCGCATTGAAGAAGCAGGGCTCTTAGGAAAAACTTCACTCAATGTGGTGCGCGATGGCGAAATTCGTCGCATCGGCCCATTCGATGTTGAATTCATTCCGGTCACACACTCGGTTCCACATGCACATGCCATTGCGTTACACACCGCGCAAGGCGTGGTGTTGCATTCCGGCGACTTCAAGCTCGACCTCACTCCAGTTGATGGTCGTCGTACCGACCTTGCCCGCTTGGGTTCGTTGGCACACAACGGTGGCATTCGGTTGCTCATGGCCGACAGCACCAACGCTGAAGAAAAAGGTCATGCACCTAGCGAGAGCGAAGTCGGTGCCGTGTTACGTGCACTCTTTGCTGAAAATCGCACGAAGCGCATTATCACCGCAAGTTTTGCCAGCCATATTCACCGTGTTCAACAAATTGCAGAAGCAGCAATAGCTAGCGGGCGCGTGGTGGCCACAATGGGTCGTTCCATGCAAAACAATGTGCGCATGGCACGTGACTTGGGGTTGTTAAATATTCCCGATAAGGCCCTTGTTGATATTGCCAAGATCAATGACTATGCACCAGAAAAAGTGTGCATTATTTCAACAGGTTCACAAGGTGAACCAATGGCGGCACTATCTCTTTTGGCACGTGGCGACAACAAGTGGATCAAAGTAGGCGAAGACGACGTAGTTATTTTGTCGAGCCACCCGATTCCGGGAAATGAAATGCACGTGGGTCGTGTTATTGACGGCTTGCTGCGCTCCGGAGCAGAAGTCGTTCACTCTGGCATTGTCGACGTGCATGCAACAGGTCATGCCCAGGCCGATGACTTGAAGACCTATATGAATGTCACCCAACCTGAATGGTTTATTCCTATTCATGGTGAGTTCCGCCACATGATGGCAAATGCCAAATTGGCACGAACCATGGGTGTACATCCACGCAATGTGGTGATGTGTGAAGACGGAGTAGTTGTTGAACTTTCTGCTGAAGGCGTGCAACATGTTGGGCGCATTCCTGCCGGCTATTTGTATGTCGATGGCGTGGTGGGCGATGTTGGCCAAGGCGTCTTGCGTGACCGCAAGGTTCTTGCAGAAGAAGGCGTCGTTGTTGTTGTAGTCACCATCGACATTGAGTCGGGTGTGGTTATTACAGGTCCAGAAATCATCACTCGTGGTTGGGTGTATGCACCCGAGGCCGAAGACCTCCTCGACGAAGCGTGCGATACCGTGGCGCGCGCAGTCGAGCAAGCGCTGCGCGATGGTGGGCGTGATG
>JBIKNT010000066.1:0-7414 GCA_044358465.1 Ilumatobacteraceae bacterium | reverse complement strand
TCCTTCATGAGTTCGGCGAGCAACCGAAGAACTTCGCTACTCAGGGCATTACGCGCGCCGGGGCGATTGAGGGTAATGGTGGCGATGCGCTCGGAAACTTCAAGAAGAACAACAGGATCTGACATGTCTCCATACTGACACGCAAAAGGGATGTTGTAGAAGTGGGAGATGATCCGCCACCGTGACAGAATGAAGATATGAGTCTTGTCATTGTTGATAAATCAGATGGGGTTGCAACTCTTACCTTAAATAATCCGACCGAACGTAATACTCTGACCGCGCCAATGGTTGCCGATATTTTGGCCGCCATGGACGATGTAGAGAACGATTCGGCCATCGGTGCAATTGTGGTCACCGGTGCTGCCCCTGCTTTTTGTGCTGGTGCCAACCTGGGAAATCTTGCTACTGCAACACCAGAAAGCTTGTCGAACATTTATGAAGGCTTTTTGCGCATTGCGCGCAGCCCATTGCCCACCATTGCAGCGGTGAATGGTGCAGCAGTAGGGGCAGGTATGAACCTTGCTCTTGGTTGTGACGTGCGAATTGCAGCAAGGCGCGCAAAGTTCGACACACGTTTTCTGCAGATTGGTATCCACCCTGGTGGTGGTCACACATGGATGTTGCGTCGCATCGCTGGACCCCAGGCAACAATGGCAACAGTCATCTTTGGCGAAATTCTTGATGGTGCTGAAGCCGAACGAGTCGGCCTTGTGTGGAAGTGCGTCGATGACGATGCGCTTCTCGCTACTGCACATGAAATGGCAGCTCGTGCAGCGTCGGCCCCACGTGAACTGCTCACAGTCACCAAAGAAACAATTCAGGCGATGTCGGGAATTGATGCTCATAGTGATGCAGTGAAACGAGAAATTGAACCGCAGGTGTGGAGTACTCGCCAGCCATGGTTTGCCGAGCGCCTCGCCGCACTTCAAGCAAAAATTACGAAAAAGTAGAAACTCCTATGCAGAAAGTGTTGCGATATGTCATCGCAATATCGCTGTCTGTTGTCTTGGCTATCACTTCGGTTCCATTACCGCAGGCGCAGGCTGCAGTGCAGAAACGCTCATACATCGTTACCTTGCATCACCGCGGTGACATTGATGAGGTTGTCGCTGCCAGCAAGAACTTGGGTGCAAAACGGTTCAATATTTTTAGATATGCATTGGGTGGTTTTGCGACTGACTTAAGTGATACTGCCGCGAAAACCCTCAGGCGCGACACGCGGGTAAAACGTGTTACCCGAAATGTTGCTGTACGCAAAAAAGATATCCCACCAGTTCAACTTGGCGCGCCGTATCAGCTTGACCGTATTGATCAGCGCGCATTGCCACTCGACGATCAATTCCAATCACCCGCAACTGGTGAAGGTGTACAGATCTACATGATCGATACCGGTGTGCGAGCAACCCATGTCGACCTAGCGGGGCGAGTGATTCCTGGCGTTGATGTAGTGGGAAGAGACGAAAGTGGCTCTCCTGATTCTCCGACGTCAGATTGTGACGGGCATGGAACCCACACAGCAGCGACGGCTGCCGGCACCACATTTGGCGTTGCAAAAAAAGCAACGGTCATTGCAGTACGGGTATTGAACTGTATTGGCGATGGAGACGTTGAAGGAGTAGTTGCAGGCATCGATTGGGTGTTGCACCATCACCGCAGCGGTGTACTTGCCGTAGCGAATTTGAGTTTGGGTGTAAACGCCGACGAGAACTCTCTGCCCATGGACGATGCGGTGCGCGACCTGTATGACGACGGCATTGTTCCTGTTGTGGCTGCTGGCAACGATGGTAAAGATGCCTGCAATACCTCGCCTGGTCATTTACCTGAAGCTCTCAATGTTGGTGCTGTGAATAGTCAAGACGATCGTTTTAACAATGGGTCTATTGGCTCAAATTATGGACCATGCCTCGACTTGTTTGCACCAGGTGTACGTGTGCTGTCGGCCGGAAGTGATTCTGATACAGAAACTCACTATGAAACCGGAACATCAATGGCATCACCATTGGTTGCCGGGTATGCCGCATTACTTGCACAACAGTTTCCCAATGCCTGCCCTGCCTCTATTGAAGACGCCATAAAAACAAGAGCCACTGCAAATGTTGTAAAAAATGCGGGAACGGGTTCACCCAACCTGCTTTTGAACGTTTCAGATATTTCTGCCGTTGGAACTTCAATTCCCGGTACGCCTAATGCATTGGTCAGCACACCTAGAAATGAAGGCCTGGTGGTGTCGTGGGACCCAGGTTGTAGTGGTGGTGCAACATCAGGAACAAACACCATTCAAGTCAGTGTCAGTGGAGCAAAAGTTCCTTTCCGCACCATCAAAATGAATGATGCCGCCGGACAAGTTGTGTTGAAGGGTCTCGACAACAGTAAAAAGTATGTAGCTCGAGTGCGACGCCAAAGCGCTAATGGGAAAAGTGATTGGTCTGTTCCTTCACTTGCAATGAACCCAAAGCCTTTGGTAACTGGGCAAAAGGTATTACTGAATTCCCTTGCGCGCTCAACAGAGGCAACCATTAATGGACAATGGCAGGTCTCGGCCGACTCCAACGGGGTGTGCCGTGTCACTTCAAACTCAGCCCGCATGTATTTTATGCGCAAGGGAAGTTGTGGCGTCGAAGTGCGGCCTCAATACACCAATGTTCCCTTCACACGCACGTTCTCGGTGGGGGAAACAGTCGCCCCGGCAAACAGCGGACGTGGTAAGCGCATCGTGTACTCGCGCAATTCGCGCAGGCTGTACGCAATTGATGCCACAAATGTGGTGGAACGCAGCATCGCTGTTGTTGCGCCCGAGGTTGCCCCGGCACTCGGGAGCTTTTCATTGGCAATCCTGAATAACGGCCTAATGCTTGAGGCACAGAGCAAGACTGGCAAGGTCGCTGTTTCCGTCGCGGGAATTCCCGTTCTGTGCGATGCCGCCGGAGTGTGTGCTGCTACGTATGGACCCGATACCTATGGCACAAGTCAATTGCAGGCATTTGGTATCTATATACCGACAGAAGACCTGCGCTGGTTTGTGCGTTGGGGTGAATCGGTCAAAACTTTTGTCATTGTTCGTTAAATCAACAAACAATCCTTCACATTTTCCAATGACGAGCGTATGGTGACCCTTGAAGGGAAGCTTTGCAATTGGAATACCCGAGAGGAGACCCGATGAGTAAGCGTCATCACAGTCAAGAAACTGTGCCACCCCCACGCGTTGAATTGCGTGCTCACGCTCATAATGAGCGACATCGAATACATGCTGCGTTAGATGAAGTTGCAGAACTGGTGAGCCAAGGGATTCCTGCAGAAGATCTTCATGAACCCGGAAAGTCGTGGCGCGTTGAAGCCCACCACGATAAAGAACGTGCCATTCGTAAAAACAATGGGCCATTAAAACACTGGAAAACGAAAGACTGGAAACGACGTTCGATGGTGCGTAAACAACGCGCTATTGCGCTGCGAGCCATTGCTGACTAAGAGCTTCGCGGCGCTGGTCCCATTCTTCTTGGGTGAGAGCAAAGCGATGATGGTCTTCCCATAACCCGTTGATCTCTAAATAGCGCTCTGCGGTTCCTTCGTTGCGAAGTTCCAGCTTTTCAGCGACACGCAAGCTATTTGTGTTGCGGGGAATGATGCAAATTTCAATGCGATGTAAATGCAGTTCGTCGAATGCGAATTTGAGTAAAACAACGACAGACTCAGCAATATAACTTTTGCCTGCTCGTGCCTGGTCGATCCAGTACCCAATTGTTCCGCATTGCATCGCACCACGCATCACGTTGTTGATGTTGACTTCTCCGGCAAAAACATTGTCGACAAAGAGGCCAAAGGCATAAGAATTTCCCGATTGACGTTCGCGCTCGCGAATGTTGCATCGTGCAGCAAAAATATCGCGATCTACTGCTGGGTCGGGTTGATTAATGGGGCGGGCGGGCTCCCATCGGGTGAGCCAATCGCCGTTGCGCCGACGCACCTCGCTCCACGCCGAGAAATCTTCAGCTACCAATGGCCGCAAAACAACGCGCGAGCCGTAGAGACGTAAACCTGAGTTTGCGAGTGAGCCTGCGCCGGATCTTGCGGGGTGTTGGTTCATGATGCTTCGGTGGCAACCACTCCATCGAGAAGTGATGCTGTCGAAATAATGATATGCGATCGTTGAAGTTTGCGCATGATTGCAACGAGCGCACAGCAGCCTCCAACAATGACATCGGCCCGGTCGGCATTGAGGCCGGGGTTGAAGAGCCGGTCGCGGAGAGCTTCGGTGGCAAGGGTGCGAAAGACATCTTCGGCAGCATCACGGGTGAGTAAGAACCCGTGGAGCTGGTTGACGTCAAATTCTGTGAGTCCGAGTTCAACCATGGCAATGGTGACGATGGTTCCGGCAACGCCGATGATTTCGTCACAGTCGGCAAGCTCGGGAATTTCGCGTAGGGCATCGTCAACTTCATCAATAATGACACCAATGGCGTTGGTGAGTTCTTCGGGTCGTGGTGGGTCGGAGTGAATTTCCTTTTCAGTGAGGCTGCGTGCGCCGTAAGGAATGCTGATGACGCGTGGAGAGCCTGTGGGGTTCCCAACGGCAATTTCTGTGGAACCTCCGCCGATGTCGAAGACGGCAATGAGTTGTGGATTGTTCGGCAAAGGAAGCTGTTGCTGGGCGCCGATAAATGACAAGCGCCCTTCCTCTTCACCCGAAATGAGACGAGGGTCAACTCCAATGATTGACTTCACTTCTGCAAGAAACGCAGTTCCATTGCTGGCGTGTCGCACGGCGGCAGTTGCTACTACATGAATGTTCGTTACACCATGCTCGGTGAGCACAGACGAGTAGTGGCGCAATTGTTGCAGAGTATTTTCCATCGATTCCGTCGAAAGAATTTTGGTACGGAGAACTCCGGCGCCGAGGCGAGTAATTTTTTGTTCGCGCACAAGCGTGTGGCCATGATGCGAAATGAGCAAATTCGTTGAGTTGCTTCCAATATCGATGACACCAATAACAAGTGATTCTGACGTGCTCATAGATGCTCTTTCACCCATCGTCCAACGGGGTCGTCGCCACCTGCAAGAAACCATGCGTAGTGGGCATGGAGGCACTTCACGCCGCGGCGCGTGCCGGCAACACCGCCACTTGGCGCCGGCCCGGTGTGCTGAGGGGGGAGTAGTGAGTCGCGTAACGCTTTGTAACGCTGATGAGCAGCAGCAATTTCTTCCTCGGGAATATCTGCTTCAGACTGGTCGACACCACCTGTTGACTCAAGGCGTGCGACAGCAACGTATTCCTTTTTGCCTACCAACCAAAACAGGGTGGGCATGGGGGTTCCGTCAAAAAGCAGTGGGGCATTTTGAACAACAATGGGGTCGCCAGAAGAGCTACGCACGACCACTTCAAAGTCACCTTGCGGCGACCTGCCGAGAAGTTCTGTCACGCGCTCAATATCGGCGGGTGATGCCATAAATCAATTCAGTGGATCGTTTAGAGCACTGCAATGAGAATGACAATGAGTACAGCAATTCCCGCTACTACAGGTAGAGCGCGCTTCAGCATTGTGGAGCCTGCTGCATCGAGCAAGTTGATGGGAGCGGCTTCAGGCGCATCAATTTTGCGCACCACTGGTTCGGCTGATGCGGTAGGTGCAGCATCTTCTGCCACTTCTGCAACTGCTGGTTCTGCTGCAGCGTCACTAGGAATTTCAGAAATGAGTGTGTTGAGGTTTTCGGAAAACTGGGCAAGCAATTTGTCGCTAATGTCGGCCATTGCGCCACGACCGAACTGAGCAACTTTGCCAGTAATAGCAAGGTCAGTATTCACTTCAACTTTTGTGCTGGTTGCAGAAATGCTGGTGAGTTGAGCAGTGATGAGTGCCGATGCATTTCCTTTTCCGCCTGTGTCGCGACCTTCGCCCTTTAACACGGCCTTGTGGTCAACATCATTGCGCTCGAGGAACGAGGCCTGGCCTTTGAACTGTGCCTGAATTGGCCCAACTTTTACCTTCACCACGCCGCGGTAGGTGTCGCCCTCAACTTCTTGCAACTGTGCGCCTGGCAGGCAGGGTGCAATGAGTTCAACGTTGGTGAGAATTTTCCATGCCTCGGCAACGGGCACATTGACGGTGAAATGATGATTTAGTTCCATTGGTTGAGATCCTCAATCGTGTCGATATCAAAAGGTGACCCCGTGCAGAGTACTTGCTCTACGAGTTCGGGGCGACTGCTGATGAGATTTCGTGCCCCAAAATCTCCTTGGGTTGGCAAGAGTGGCCAAACCTCAGCAGTGAGGAGTACGGGGTTCCCTGCAGTTTTCCGGCCGTCTGCCTGCGTGTAGAGGGCTTGGGCGATGGGAGAGCGTGACGAGGCCACAGCAGCCCAATCGGCTGGAGTGACAAAGGGTTGGTCGCCAAGACCCACCACAATGGCGGTGGCGCCCACACGGCGGGCCGCTTCGATGCCTACCTGGAGCGAGCTGGCCTGGCCGGTTTGCCACTCGGGGTTATGGACCGTGGTGACCCCGGGGTGAGAAGTGGCGTCGTTTAAGGGCTCAATTGCGCCCCACACCACGATGACATGGGTGAACCCGGCATTGGCTGCTGAGCTGACGGCATGGGAAAGGACGCTGTGCCCACGCAGTGTGCTGTGGAGTTTGTGGGTGCTCCCGACGAACCTACTGCCGGCACCAGCAGCAAGTAATACGGCCACAGTGGTGGACGGCGGTTGCTGAGGCGTGGTCACACTTCAATTTATCACTACGGTGTGAAGAGTACTTATGTCACCTTTTCGTCGTATCCATTTTCGGGGTGTTTCTCTCGCTCGCGGGGGAACACGTGCGGTGGCTGTTGCGGCCATTGCCTGTGCCCTTGTAATGGGCTCAAGTTCTGTTGCTCATGGTGCAGGAACTGCGGTGGTGGTACCGCCAGCAGTAGTGCAAACCACATGGCGAGAACCACAGTTGCTCACAAAAGATGCACGTCCGCGATTCGACGCAGTAAAAACCATTGCGGGGGAAGCACTGGAATCCATCGCCACTTTTATTGAAGTGCCGACTTCGGAAAATTTCGCCCAATACCAATTGTTCCGTGCTGCATTAGTAAACCGCGTTGCTGCTCGTGTCAATGAGTCGCGTGCTGCAATGTTGCAAGCGTGGTCACAATCTTCATTGAAACATCAGATGGCACTCATTGCTGGTCTCACAACATTGGGTGTTGGTTATGAATATGGTTCCGATAATCCGAAAAAAGGACTTGACTGTTCTGGGCTTGTTGCCTATGCATGGAAACAAGTAGGAATAGCGTTGCCGTTGCAGTCGAAGCGGCAGTGGGAAGCTTCTCGCGATGTCGCACAAAAAGACGCTTTGCCTGGTGACGTCGTTTGGTATCCGGGTCACACAATGATGTACCTCGGAGTGGGCGATGCTGTACTGCATTCGGCGCGT
>JBIKNT010000065.1:0-7435 GCA_044358465.1 Ilumatobacteraceae bacterium | reverse complement strand
AACTTGCGCGACATACCCACCGATAGCAAAGTGGGTAAGAACACATTGGCGGTGCGCCTCGGCGACGCCCGAACAAGACAGTTTTTCGTGTTCCTCTACGTACTCTCGGCGGCATTTGTGGTCGCGGTGGCCATTCAAAAGCCAGCAGCCATTTTGGGGCTTTTGGGTATTGCCAGTGCAGGTGGTGCTGTACGTGCGGTGCGCGGTGGAGCAAGTGGTCGCGATCTCATTGCGGTGCTCGGTGCAACAGGCAAAGCTCAGCTGATTTTTGGTGTGCTTTTTTCGATTGGTCTACTTATTGCCAATCGCTAGTGCGACAAAATGAATTGCGAGACAAGCGAGCAAAATTCAATTGGTTTTTGAAATGGGACTGAATGACCACATTGTGGAATCTGTACATGCTGTGCAGCTGTTCCGATGAGGGCTTTCATCTCGTCAGCGATGTTTGAAAATTTATGGTCTTCTTCGCCGGTGACGAGCAGTACAGGCATAGAGAGTTGAGAAAGTCTCTCCCATAAATCATCTTGAGTTCCGGTACCCATTGTGCGCAAACTCATCGCTAAGCCGCTTGCATCATTATTGAGCCGAATCGACATGTCCATCTCGTCAGGCACGTATCCATCAAATAATGCTTGGCGGGTCCAGGTGTTGAGAAAGTCTGCAAGGGACGTCTGTTCAATGTTCTGTGCAATATTCTCGTCGGCAACACGGCGTGCTTCACGTTCATCGTTGCTTCGAAGGCCAGCTGTGGCGCCACACAAGACCAAGCGCTTTACCGATCTGGGAGATAGCAAGGCGCAATGAAGTGCGACGCGTGCGCCAAGCGAGTATCCGATGTACGTTGCTTCACCGCAGATATCAACGATCTGTTGTGCGGCCTGCCATAGGTTGCTTTTTTCTGAGCTGCTTTCGCCATGGCCCGGGAGGTCAACAGAAATGATGTGAGGGTTGTGATGAGCAAGTTCCTCGGCAAGTAATGAGCTTGTGCTGTGCCACATCTCTTTCGCCTGCGTAAAACCATGAAGTAAGACGATTGTCTCGAGAGCTTCGGATGGCCCTATGGAGCTGAATGTAAGCATGCCTCGACTTGTGTTCACGAGGACAAGGTTCGCGTGGCAAGCCTTCGCAGTACGTTTTCGAAAACGGCGACATCTTGCGCTCCCGGCACGGTCCATTTGCCATCAAACACAAATGTGGGAACAGCGGTGATGCCAAGTTCGCCAGCCAACGACAAATCACTGAGCACTTCTTCAAGACCTTCATCGGTTGCCAGGTAGGTCTGCGTGGTTTCTGGTGTGATTCCTGCACGTTGTGCGCACGACAGCAAAACACCTGAGTTGCTGATGTCTTCACCATTGGTGAAATATGCCTCGAGGAGTGCTTGCTTCAGCAACACTTGCGCTTGGGCACCATGATGAACAAGGGCTAAGTGCAAGAGGCGGTGTGCTTGCAAAGTGTTTGCACGAAGAGCGTTCTCCATATGAAATTCAATACCACTGTCACTTGCAGCCGAGGTGACGTGATTGATGATTTGGTGTGCCTTTTCCATGCCACCAAATTTCTTTGCATAACCGTCGATGACTGGGCTAGGTGTATTTCTCGGCGCAGAAGGGTCGAGCTGGAACGGACGAAAGGAGATATTGACATCGAGTTCAACACCTTCGCCAGCAAGGTTTGCCAGGGCCGTTTCGAAGCGCTTTTTGCCGATATAGCACCACGGACAAACAACATCAGACCAAATTTCTACGTTCATAAGGTCACTCTAGAGCAGCTAAGAGTGCAAGTATTTACACCAGAGTAGAAATGGTGAAAAATGACAGCACTAACGACGGCTAATGCGCAAGCCACTTTTTGTGCAACCCTGGTTGACGAGTGGATTCGCGATGGAGTCCAATTTGCATATATCGCCCCAGGGTCTCGCTCTACGCCATTGGCCCTAGCCCTGTCGGCGCGTGGTGAGATCTCGGTTGAGGTTTTTATCGACGAGCGCTGCGCGGCGTTTGCTGCATTAGGTGTAGGCAAGGCAACTGGCTTTCCAGCAGTAGCACTCTGTACCTCGGGAACAGCCTCCTCACATTTTTCTGCTGCAGTTGCAGAGGCTTCGCTTTCTGGGGTGCCTCTCATCGTGTGTACTGCCGATCGGCCCCCAGAACTTCGTGATGTTGGTGCACCACAAACGATCAACCAAACCCATCTCTACGGCGCATCAGTTCGGTGGTTCCACGACCCCGGGGTTGCCTCGTACGATGCAGCCCATACGTGGAGAGCTCTAGCAAACCATGTGGTAGCCCGGGCGATGGGCCCTATTGCCGGCCCTGTGCATCTCAACTTGCCGTTTCGTGAACCGCTGCTTGGCGAAGTGGTAGATATGCCACCTAAACGTCAACACGATGCCACTTGGTCGGGTTTTCATGCTGGGCGTTCGCAGCTCTCCGACTGGGAAATTGATGATCTTGCTCACCGACTCGCTGGTCGGCGTGGAGTCATCATTGCTGGTGATGTGGGTGCTGGCTTTGAGCTGGCTACCTACACATCAGCAGTCAGCGTGTTGAGTTCTGTACTGCATTGGCCGATTTTGGCTTGTCCTCTCAGTGGAGTGCGAGGAGGCTCGGCAAATATCGTTTCGCACTTCGATGGAATCGTGCGATCACAAAGTGCTCACGGTGCGTTGCTTCCAGAGGTTGTTTTGCAACTTGGTAAACCACCAGCTTCTAAGGTGCTGGGTCAATGGATTGTTGCGACTCAGGCAGAAGTGATTGCAGTGCATGGCCCCGGTACTTACCAAGACGCTCAACATGCTGTCTTTATGCACATTGAAGCCGATGTGGCGAACACTATCGATCGCTTGTGTTCTGTTGTGGCAGGCGTCGACGACAAGCAAGAGCATGACGGTATTTTGAAATGGGACACAGCGTGGAGAAGCGCACAGCAGGCGGCATCTCAAAGTATTCAAAAAGAGTTGGCGGTAATCGAAGAAATCTGTGAACCCGCCATCGCTCGATTATTCGCTGAGACATTCTCGGTTGGCATAGTGAGTTCTTCTATGCCCATACGCGACGTTGAGTGGTTCTCGGGTGGAAAGGAAAATGGAATTCTCTTCTCTAACCGTGGAGCAAATGGCATTGATGGTGTCATTTCAACATCGGTTGGCATCGCACAATCTTTACGTACCCCCGTTGGCGTATACCTCGGCGACGTCGCCTTCCTTCACGATGGATCAGCACTGGTCGGGTTAAAGAATCGTAATATCGATATGCGTATTGTGGTTGCAGATAATGATGGTGGAGGAATCTTTTCTTTTCTGCCTCAAGCTTCACAGGTTAATAAAGACGTATTTGAAAATCTCTTCGGCACTCCTCATGGCGCAGATATCGCGATGCTTGCGCGATCACACGGCATCTCAGTTATTGAACCACAATCGCTCGATGAATTGAGTGCAGCAATGCAAGGCTCGGGAACTGCCATCATCTTGTTGAAAACCAATCGAGAGAGCAACGTTCGCATTCACGAATGCCTGCATTTAGCAATCGTGCAAGCAGTTGATGCTCTTATGAATGCATAATTGCGTTCGTCATTGCCTTCAACTTCGCTTCGGTTTCAGCAAGTTCTAAATCGGGTTCGCTGTCGGCAACAATGCCGCCACCCGCAAAGAGTCGTGCCGACATCAGGTCTGTGCTGAACTGTGCACAGCGAATAGTGACCGCCCAAGTGCCGTTTCCCTGTGCATCGCACCAGCCCACCGCGCCGCCGTAGCGACCACGGTGCATCTTTTCCACTCGATTAATGAGTTCAATAGCCTCGGTGCGCGGAAAACCGCCCAGTGCAGGAGTTGGGCACAACTCGCGCGCAACGGTGAGAACGTGGGTATTTGCGTCAGATAATGGACCCGTGACGTGCGTGCCGAGATGTTGAACGTTGGCAACACTCACTACAGATGGTTCTGGTTCCCAGTCGAGATACGAACACCACTGCAGCAATGTGTCATGCACCATCTCTACAACAACACGGTGTTCAATTTGGTTCTTCTTGCTGGCCAATAAATCAGCTGCATTCTTGACATCGATAACAGGGTCTCCAGTGCGTGGAGTGGTGCCTGCCAAAGGATTGCTATGCACCATCCCATTTTCAAGTTGAACGAGCAACTCCGGTGAAGCTCCGACCATGTTGTCAATGGAAAATTGGTAACACGTGGAATATTGATTATGAAGGAACTGCACAACAGAGTGAATGTTGAGAGGTGTATCGGATGCCAACTCGATGTCGCGAGCTATGACCGCCTTTTCAATGTGGCCAGAACGCACTGCGGATCGTGCTTCACTCACGGCTGCCAAATAGGTGTTGATCGGTGTGAGGGGAGTATTGGTCAACTGACCTTCACCAGACTGTTCACATGCGTTAGCAGGAAGCGACGCTGTGATTGAAGTGATCACTTCTTCTATATATGTGCTCCGCGCATCTTCAGGCATCTGGGCATCTGTGCATATGGTAATTGACGAATATCCATCACTGAATCGGCGGGCGAAAACGCTAGGCACAAACATATCTTCGTGCTCTTCCCTTAAGAACGGAAGAAAGCCAAGCGCAACGGGGCCGGCTGCGTCGTGTTCGTCGGCGTAGCGATGTTCAATACTGCTGAGCAACGCGTGTACCTTGGCAGGCTCAACGCGAGCGAAGGCACCCTTCGTTGCAATGCCCACATTGCCGTGAACGAAGAGCATTCCATCGGCACCTGCAATGTCGTGAAGAGGCGGTAGGTCTTCTACTGCCACAGAAGTAGCAATGATTTTGCTCATTGCTGATTTCGCGTGCCAGAGAGCAGCTGTGTTAACCCTCCGCTGAGTTGACGGTGCTCGGCATCGCTGAACCCCGCAGTGCGAAGCATTGCGGTGAGTTCGGCTCGCGGTGGTAAATATGCCACGCTGCGTGGAAGGTAACGGTATGCATCTTTGTCGGAGAGCAGAGCTCCTATTTTTGGAACGATTTTTCCGAAGTAGATGTTGTTTCCGAAGCGGATGATGGGGTTGTGGGGAACTCCAACGTCGAGAAGAACAACGCGTCCACCTGGCTTCAGAACACGGGCAATTTCGACAAAGAATGTTGGTAAATCAACAAGGTTGCGCAATGCGAATCCGCATATGACCGCATCAACCGACGACCCGGGAAATGGCAAGCGCAAAATGTCGGCCTGCATCCGTGGGGCACCGGATCGGTCGTATGAAAGCATCCCATAAGAAAGATCAACAGAAATAGCTGTGTGACCTCGTTTCTGAATCGGAATGCAGAGGTCTCCAGTGCCACTAGCAAGGTCGAGAACACGTGAGGGAGTTGACAGGTGCAGGGCTTCAATTGCAATTTTGCGCCATTTAGTGTCGAGGCGAAAGGTCATGACCCTATTCACAAAGTCATATCGTGATGCGATGGTATCGAACATCTCTCGGATGGCTTGTTGCTTTGCATCGCCCTCTGGAAGTGTTTCGTGTGCTTTATTGCGCCTAAATACCACATCTCAACACTACGACTGTTTCTAAGTTGTTGCACGGTTCTGCGAAGTGTCAAGATGACATCACACATGGGGAATTTACGATTTATGGGGTTTAAGAGATGATTGATTTTTCGTTTCCGGCTGAGGTAGAAGAGATTCGCCTAAAAGTACGCAATTTCATGGACACGGTTGTGCGACCTGCATGGGACGCAACCGATCAGAGCGACCGTAGTGCTGTGGTGAAAACGATTGTTGGGCTGCGCAAGCAGGCGCGCGACGAAGAGCATCTGTGGCTTCCCCATATGCCAGCAGAATGGGGCGGTATGGGTCTTGGGTCTACAGCCATGGCAGCAGTGTCTGCGGAAGCTGCGAAGGTCAGTATTGGGCCATTCGTATTGAATGCTCAAGCTCCAGACGAAGGAAATCAACACACGCTGTTGCACTGGGGCACTCCGGAACAAAAGGAAAAATACCTCCGTCCGCTTTGTGAAGGCTCAACGCGTTCGTGTTTTGCTATGACCGAACCGGAAGTTGCAGGAAGCGATCCAACGCTCATTAAAACTTTTGCCTACCGTGACGGTGATGAATGGGTTATCAATGGGCACAAGTGGTTCATCTCCGGTGCTCGTGGAGCAAAGTTTGCATTGCTCATTGCTCGTACCGAGGAAGACCCCGATCTTCCTCAAGCTGCAAACTCATGTTTCATTGTTGATTTGCCAAACCCAGCATTCAGAATCGTGCGCGATATTCACACCATGTCGGGTGGCCATAACCACTGCGAAATTATGATTGAAGACCTTCGTGTTCCAGCAGAAAATATGCTTGGTGGACGTGGTCAAGGGCACCTACTTGGGCAGTACCGTTTGGGGCCTGCTCGTCTTGCACATTGCATGCGTTGGATTGGTCAGGCAGAAATTGCCCTCGACATGATGGTGAAGCGGTCACTTGAGCGCTTCTCGCATGGATCACTGTTGGCAGAAAAGCAAGGCATCCAGTGGATGATCGCCGACTCGGCAATGGAGCTCTATCAGAGCAAGTTGATGGTTTTGCATGCGGCATACAAGTTGGAGAACAAGCTCGACTTCATCTCTGAAGTGTCTATGGCCAAGCATTTCGTGGCAAATAGCCTCTGGAAAATCACCGATCGTGCAATTCAGGTACACGGTGCATTGGGCTACAGCACCGACACGCCTCTCGCCAATATGTTGACCCAAGCTCGGTGGAGCCGGTTTGCCGATGGCGCCGATGAAATTCATCAGATGCGTATTGCTCAACGCACTATTGCTGCTTACAAAGATTTTGGCAGCACCACTAAGGCAACTGGAGATCTTCCGCTCTAAAGTGACGTGTCAATAAACGCTAGGAACCTATGCACAGCAACGATGTCATTTTTGGAGTCTTCATGCCACAAGGCTGGAAGATGGAGTTGTCGTCAATAGAAGGTGCCGAAGCAAAATGGCAAACTTCTGTCGATATTGCACTACGGGCAGAGGAACTTGGTTATCACTCCATTTGGGTGTACGACCATTTCCACAATGTGCCTCGCCCCGCGCATGAAGCGGTCTTTGAGTGCTGGACCACCATGGCCGCTATTTCACAGCGCACATCGCGTATCCGTCTAGGCCAAATGGTTGGCTGCAATGGTTATCGCGAACCAGGTTTGTTAGCAAAAATCACCTCCACACTCGACGTCATTTCTGGCGGTCGTTTGGAGTGGGGAATTGGCGCGGGCTGGTATGAAAATGAGTTCCGTGGTTATGGGTATTCCTTTCCAAAACCAAAAGATCGCATCGGAATGCTGAAAGAAAGCGTTGAAATTGTGAAGTCAATGTGGACCCAAACGGAAACCACATATGACGGCAACTACTACAAGCTTGTACGCGCAAATTGTGATCCGAAACCTTTGCAATCGCCTCATCCGCCAATCTGGATTGGTGGAGGTGGAGAACAGCT
>JBIKNT010000064.1:0-7461 GCA_044358465.1 Ilumatobacteraceae bacterium | reverse complement strand
GAAGGTATTCACCAGGCAATTGAGGCCAAAGAAGGCGTCAAAATTAAAGAGGAAAACCAGACTCTTGCCACCATCACATTGCAGAACTACTTCCGCATGTACAAAAAACTCTCCGGCATGACAGGTACTGCTCAAACTGAAGCTGCAGAACTTGTTAATACTTACCAACTTTCAGTTGTATCTATTCCCACAAATCAATCCATTCAGCGTCTCGATCAGCCCGACCTCATCTACAAAAATGAGGGTGCAAAATTTGCTGCTGTAGTAGACGAAATTGTTGAGAAGAACAAAAATGGGCAACCAGTTCTTGTCGGAACCATCAGCGTTGAAAAGAGCGAACTTCTTTCACGTCAATTAAGTAAGCGTGGAATTAAGCACGAAGTATTGAACGCAAAGCAGCACAGTCGCGAAGCACACATCGTTACTCAAGCTGGCCGTATTGGTGCAGTAACTGTTGCTACCAACATGGCAGGTCGTGGCGTCGACATTCTTCTGGGCGGAAACCCTGAAGGCCTTGCGCGCCAAGCAGTGCTAGCCGAAGGGTTCACAGAAGAAACCCTGCTCGACGAGTTTGCTCTTCCGGTTCCGCTCGATCAGATGCCCGCCGACTTCCAAGCTTCTCGTGCTACTGCTCAAGCTCGATATCAGTCGTTGCTCGAGGAATTCAAGGTGCAGTGTTCTGCAGAAGGCGACGAAGTACGCGCTGCTGGTGGACTCTTCGTATTAGGAACAGAGCGCCATGAAAGCCGTCGTATCGACAACCAGTTGCGTGGTCGTGCAGGGCGTCAAGGCGACCCAGGCGAGAGCCGTTTCTACTTGTCACTCGACGATGAACTGCTGCGCTTGTTTGCAACAGGTGCACTCAGTTGGGTGATGTCTCGCGCATTGCCCGACGATGAAGCAATTGAAGCGAAAATGGTCACAAAAGCTATTGAACGTGCGCAAAGCACTGTTGAGCAGCGCAACGGTGAAATTCGCAAGAACGTGCTCAAATACGACGAGGTCATGAACGAGCAGCGCAAGGTTATTTACATGCGCCGCGATCAAATTCTTGACGGCCTCGACCTGCACGCTGCTGCGATGGAATATTTGTCAGACGCTGTCGATTCGCTCATTGCTGCTTATTGCGTCAGTGAAGCCGATGATGAATGGGATCTCGATGGTCTCACCCGCGAGTTAGCCACGTATTGGCCAACCACGGTTGCTATCTCCCTTCTCGAGCAAGCTTCATCAACCGACAATATTTACGACATCGTCATGGCCGATGCGGCCGTGTTCTACAAGCAACGCGAAGAGCAACTTGGCGAAACGGTGATGCGTGAAATTGAACGCCAGGTGATGTTGCGTATTATCGACCAACGCTGGCGTGAACATCTTGAAGAGATGGACTACCTCCAAGAGGGCATCAACTTGCGTGCCATGGGTCAAAAAGACCCGCTCACCGAGTGGCAGCGCGAGGGCTACGACATGTTTGGCTCGCTCATGAAGGGCATTGCACAAGATTTCGTGAAGTACGTCATGCATGTTGAAGTGGTGTCAGACGACGCTGCCGGAACCACAGTGCAAAATATTCGTCAAACATCTTCCGATGACGACACAGCTTCGGGCTTCGATGTGGCTGTTGCTTCGGCAATTGCCGATGGTGAATTGCCACCCGAGGCAGCACCTGTTCGTGCGGTCAGCAATACACCAGTGGTGAAAAGCGAATTCGATAAAACTCCTCGCAATGCACCGTGCCCTTGTGGTTCGGGCAAAAAATTCAAGGTGTGTCACGGCAAAACTGCCTGACACCAAACCAAGGCTTTTCTCTCCATGCGTGACTTCACCGACGACCTACGAGATCTCCGGCGCCGACTCGGCGAAGCCTCTTCGTATCTCAAGGTTGAACAAAACACTGCGCGTCTGAGCGAACTTGAAATTGAAATTTCACGTCCTGATTTGTGGGATAACCAAGACCTTGCGAAAAAGGTGAATACGGAATACTCCAACATCAAGTCAGACCTCGATGAGTTCCAGGAACTTACTGCTGCGGTTGATGACCTCGATGTATTGCATGAAATGGCCCGTGAAGTAGACGATGCATCACAAGAGCCTGAACTTGCCGATGGCATTTCGCGTGCTTCGAAGCAGTTACGTACTCTTGAACTACGCAGTTTGTTTACTGGCGAGCATGATGAGGTCGACTGCATCGTGCAAATCAATGCAAAAGATGGCGGTGTTGATGCACAAGACTGGTCGGAATTGCTCCTGCGGATGTACACGCGTTGGGCCGAGCGCCGTGGCTTCACGGTGGAATTAAGCGGCATTTCTGAAGGCACGGAAGCCGGCATCTTGTCGGCCGACTTCACCATTCATGGCCGCTACGCCTATGGGCTCATGACCTCGGAACGGGGCACGCATCGTTTGGTGCGTATTAGCCCATTCGACAACCAGGGGCGTAGGCAAACAAGCTTTGCGTCGGTACAAGTGTGGCCCGTCATGGATGCTCCGAACATTGAAGTCAATGAATCAGAAATTCGCATGGAAGTTTTTCGCGCATCGGGTGCTGGTGGACAACACATCAACAAAACATCGTCTGCAGTGCGACTCATTCATGAACCAACTGGTTTAGTTTCATCATCGCAAGAAGAACGCAGTCAGTTGCAAAACCGCGAGCGAGCAATGACGCGACTCAAAGCAATGATTGCTGCGCGCATTGAAGAAGAACATGAAGCAGAGCGTGACCGTATTGCTGGTAAGCCTGCGCAAGTGGGTTGGGGAAGTCAGATTCGTTCATATGTAATGCAGCCATATCAAATGGTGAAAGATGTGAGAACAGAAGTAGAAGACGGCAATGTTGCTTCCGTGCTCGATGGCGATTTAGACGAATTTATGGAAGGTTTTTTGCGTTGGCGGCGCTCCCTCGACGAAAAATAAGCACTTTCATGACTTGTTGCCAATGTGCTGATAGGTTCACTTTGTCATGATTCGCTTAGACAATGTGACCAAGGTGTACGGAACCGATTCCGTTGCGGTGCGAGACGTGAGTTTCGACATCGGCAAAGGCGACTTCGTCTTTTTGGTGGGTCCATCTGGTTCTGGGAAGTCCACTCTCTTGCGTCTCATGAACCGTCAAGAACGTCCAGAACGTGGCGATGTATGGATCGCTGGTCGCAATATCAACGAGCTTGGCGACTCCCGTGTGCCGTATCTGCGTCGTGGCATGGGGAACGTTTTTCAAGACTACAAATTGCTCTCGAATAAAACGGTTTTTGAAAACGTGGCATTTGCCTTAGAAGTAATTGGCAAGCCCCGTCACGTGATTCGTCAACAAGTTCCGGCAGTTCTTGAACTTGTGGGTCTTGAAGATAAGCACGACCGCTTGCCCGATCAGTTGTCAGGTGGTGAGCAACAGCGTGTGTCTATTGCTCGTGCATTTGTCAATAGGCCGCTCATCATGTTGGCCGACGAGCCAACCGGAAACCTCGACCCCGCAACCGGCGAGGGAATTATGCAGTTGCTCGACAGCATCAACCGCAGTGGAACAACAGTTGTCATGGCCACTCACGACCATCGCATTGTGAACATGATGCGTAAGCGGGTTATTCAACTCGATCGTGGCGTACTTGTGCGCGACCAAGAACGAGGAGTGTACGAATAATGTGGAGTCGCATTGCATACGCATTTCGTGAAACGTGGGCCAGTTTTCGTCGCAACCTCACCCTCACCGCTGCCGCCGTCGTCACGTCGGCAATCTCGTTGCTGCTCGTTGGCGCTACATTCCTCATTCAACGCGGGTTCGACAATCTTCTCGTGCGCTGGAAGGGCGACGTACAAATGATTGTGTTCGTCGCTTCCGATGCGGCCCCCGAACAAATTGCCTACATCGAAGAAATCATTAAAAGTCAGCCCGCAGTCATTGACCTCAATAATTTGAAGTACCTCGACAAAGCAGCCAGTTTTGAAGAAGCAAAGGTCATCTTCACAGGTGACCCCACTTTGCTGAGTTTGCTCACGCCTGAAACAATTCCAACGCAATTTAAAGTGGTACCGCTCACCGGCGATGCTGCACTCGTGCGCAGTTTGGCCGAGCAATACCGTGGTCTTCCGAAAGTGGAAGGTGTCTCACTTGCTGAAGACGAGTTCCAGGTCATCTCTACGTTGTCGGGCTTTGTTCGTACGGTCACCATTGTGATGTCGGTAGTGCTTTTAGGCGTTGCTGTGGCTCTCATTTGGAACACCATCAGAACTGCGATGTTTGCTCGCCGTCGAGAAATCGAAGTGATGAAGCTAGTGGGTGCCACTAACTGGTTCATTCGCATTCCCTTTATGTTGGAAGGCCTACTTCAAGGTCTCATTGGCGGTGTGGCGTCGTGTGGAGGGCTTTGGGCACTGAATCGCGCTTGGACAAGTGGCGTGGCCGGGTTCAAGCCTGGCACCGGAATCAGCGCGTTAGTGGTGCCTGGTAGCTATGTCAATGGGGTCATGGTGATGCTGCTCGTTATCGGCGCTTTGGCTGGTGCCATTGGTTCGGGAATTGCAGCCAGCCGATTCCTCGATGTGTAGACAGACCTACCAATACGCAACCTCGTAACAAATTCAGGTAAAAAGGAGAATGACTTTTACCGATATTTTGTTCGACGTTTCTGATGGCATCGCCACCATCACATTGCATCGGCCAGATGCACTGAATGCCTTTACCAACCAAATGGTGCGTGACCTCAAGGTTGCATTCGATGAAGTAGATGGAAACGACGACATTCGTGCTCTCGTCATGACAGGTAGTGGGCGAGCTTTTTGTGCCGGAGCCGACTTGTCGAGTGGCGGTAAAACGTTTGAAAAAGGGGGCAGCGACATCACCGACAAAGGTGGTGTGGTGCGCGATGGTGGTGGGCTCGTCTCGCTACGCATTTTTGAATTGAAGAAACCTGTTATTGCTGCAATCAATGGTGCTGCAGTTGGCGTAGGCGCAACAATGACATTGCCGATGGACATTCGTCTGGCGAGTACAAAAGCAAAATTCGGGTTTGTGTTTGCAAAGCGCGGCATTGTTCCTGAAGCATGTTCATCGTGGTTCTTGCCGCGATTGGTGGGTATCTCACAAGCTGCAGAATGGGTCTACACCGGACGTCTCTTTAGTGCCGAAGAAGCATTGTCGGGTGGTTTGGTGCGCAGTATTCATGAGCCAGAAGAATTATTGCCTGCTGCGTATGCCATTGCTCGGGAAATTGCCGACAACACGTCACCAGTTTCTGTGGCGTTGTCACGGCAAATGATGTGGCGCATGCTGGGTGCCGATCACCCCATGGAAGCGCACCGTGTTGACAGCCGCGGAATACAAATGCGTGGTCGCAGCGCCGATGCGAAAGAAGGCGTAGTGAGCTTCTTGGAAAAGCGTGCAGCAGTATTCACCGACAAAGTGAGTGACGGACTGCCAGCTATTTTCCCCAACTGGCAAGACCCTGAGTTTTCGTGAGCGATGAAGAAATATCCGTCTACGACGAAGTAGGGGGAATGCCCTTCTTCCAAGGCATCGCCGCTCGCTTCTACGAGGGCATCCGCACCGATGCAGTTCTGCTGCCGTTGTACCCCGATGGTGAAGACCTAGATGGTGCAACTCATCGGCTCGCATTGTTTCTTGCCCAGTACTGGGGTGGGCCACATACTTACAACGAAGAGCGTGGTCAGCCCATGTTGCGTGCACGGCATATGCCGTATCGCATTTCAGAACTTGAAAGAGATCACTGGTTGTTACATATGTTGACTGCGGTGAGTGAAGCCGACATCAGCGATGAAACCCGCGGAAAATTTGTGGACTATTTCGTGAAAGCTGCCGAGCACTTACGCAACGATCAACCGCTGCGGCTCGTTAACCCATAACACGCAACTGCAGCTGCTGCTGCCACATTGAGTGAATCAATTCCTTCTGCCATGGGAATGCGTACGCGCATGGTTGCGGCGTTCATCACGCTTTCTTCCAGACCTTCTCGTTCGGAACCAAGTATGAGGATCAATTTTTCAATTGGGTCAATGTCGGCCATGTTGAGTGCGTCACGAGTGGGTGTGAGTGCGCAGCTAGTGAAGCCATTGGCATGAAATTCTTCAAGCACTGGGGCTAATTGGGCAACACGGCAAATGCTGGCATCGAATGAAGTTCCCATGGAAACACGTAGTGCGCGTCGTGTGAAAGGGTCTGACGTTTCACTGTCGAGCACTACGCCATGAAACCCGAATGCCTGTGCGCTGCGCATAATGGCGCCCACGTTGGTGGGGTTGTCTATTTGCGAAAGCATCACAATGCGCGAGTGCTTGCTGAGCAGAGTTGCGACGTCTGAGGCTGGTGGTTTAACAAAGAGGCCAACCATGCTGAGTGCAAGGGCCAAACCTGTTGCTTCGCGGCGAACACTTTCTTCAGCCACAAGAACTTCTGTGTCGCCGAGCAAATGTAGAAAAGGCTCGAGGCGATGCACCTGGTTGGGGTCGCACAAGATGGTGTTGGGGGTGAAACCGGTTTCGAGGGCGCGCAACACAACGAGGTCGCCTTCGGCGATGAACTGGGCGCCATCAATATCGCCGCGGCGTTGGGGGCGGTTATTGAGTTGACGTTCGCGAAAGCGAAAAGGTACAAGTGCAGGGTCGGTAACGACTTCTACAAAACGGGTACGAATGGTCATTGTTTAGTAGTACCAAGGAAAGCGTGACCAGTCGGCATCACGCTTTTCTAAGAAGGAATCGCGACCTTCTTGTGCTTCATCGGTCATGTAAGCCAACCGAGTTGCTTCGCCTGCAAAAATTTGTTGACCAACGAGGCCGTCGTCGATGAGGTTGAAGGAAAACTTCAACATGCGTTGCGCAGTGGGGCTTTTCTCGTTCACTTCTTTTGCCCATTGGAGAGCAGTGCTCTCGAGTTCGCTGTGAGGAACAACAGCATTCACCATGCCCATGCGGTGTGCGTCGTCGGCAGAGTATTCGCGGCCAAGGAAGAAGATTTCACGCGCAAATTTCTGACCCGTTTGTCGTGCAAGATACGCAGAGCCATAACCGCCATCGAAACTTGCAACATCGGCATCGGTTTGCTTAAAGCGGGCATGTTCCTGTGAAGCAATGGTGAGGTCGGCAACCACGTGCAAGCTGTGCCCACCGCCAGCAGCCCAACCTGGCACTACACAAATCACAACTTTTGGCATGAAGC
This sequence comes from Ilumatobacteraceae bacterium, assembly GCA_044358465.1. GTDB lineage: Bacteria > Actinomycetota > Acidimicrobiia > Acidimicrobiales > Ilumatobacteraceae > F1-20-MAGs119. The sequence goes on along the minus strand of JBIKNT010000064.1, from coordinate 290 downwards.
GAATGAGGCGCTGCACTTCAAGAATATGAAGGCGCCCTGTGCGCGCTGGGTCGCGGTCGGCGATGTCATTGCCTTCGACGTATTGGTAGCCGTCTTTGCCGCGAATGCGTTGGTCGCCACCGCTGCAAAATGCCCAGCCACCGTCTTTGGGTGAAGGGCCATTGCCAGTGAGAAGGACACAACCCACATCGCTCGTTTGTCGAGCATGGTCGAGGGCGGTAAATAGTTCGTCGACCGTGTGTGGGCGAAAAGCGTTACGCACCTCTGGTCGGTTGAACGCAATGCGCACT
>JBIKNT010000003.1:0-20672 GCA_044358465.1 Ilumatobacteraceae bacterium | reverse complement strand
CGAATGCGTCGAATTTTGTGTGAAACCAATAAATTGACTACGTCTTTCGGTAAGACATCTTCGTCAAGGTCTGCAGCACAAACACCATTGATTTCGTGAATGCGACCACGCAATGTTTTGCGGAAGCTTTCAGGTGCTTCAAGAATTTCTTTCAATAAGAAGTGCGGCGATGTTCCGCGGTCGATATCGCGCGTTGTTACTCCAGCATCGACAACATCATCTCCAGTGACAGGCAAGGCGGACCCGTCGTAACTGACACGCTGCATACCTTCTACAGTTCCTGCATCACTTGCCAAAAGTTGAATCACTTGCCCACGGCTTGCAGGTTGGTCGGGTGACACCAACGACTCACCATCCATGCGCACGATGTTTACTGTGTCTTCGACTGTTCCATAAGGCTCGCTCGCGACAATGAACCGATCTTCGGCGAGGCCAATACACATACCTTGGCCGCTCCCGCGCAAGGCAAGCATCACACTGTCGGGGTGATCGACACTCAATGCAGCAATGGCTACTGAACCGTCGAATTGTGTCACCGCATTGAGGAAGCTTTGTTGCAGTGGTTGGCCTGCTTGTAAACCACGGGCAACCAAACTGGGGATGACTTTGGCATCGGTAGTAATGGAAGCTGCTACAGAAATATCGTGTTCCACTTTGAGATCTGCGTAATTGTCGACATCGCCATTTAAAACCGCCAAAACCAGAGGCTGTTTTTTGTTGACTTCTTCGCCAGTCACAGGATGTGCATTGGGCTCAGAAATGATTCCGACACTTGCCCAGCGCGTATGCCCGATGACACTGACCTGTGCATTTTTTGCTGAGACAACACGTCGCAACAAAGCATCTTGCAGAATATGTTGCCGCATGGTTTTTGTGTTGTCGCCTAGTTCACCAATTTCTGCTGCTGCCTTGTACACAAATACCCAGGCATCACCTTCCACACGCACAGATCGTGAGGTAAAGAGAGCGTCTTCGTGACGTGGCACAAATGTATTTCGTAATGCAGGGTCGCCCAACACCACATCTTCGGTGAGACCATGGCCCCATACCACTACACCAATACCGGCGGAATCTCTACCACGGACTTCCATCCGGTCTATAGCGGAGAGAGCTTGTTGGATGGAGAGATAGCCATGTAATGACTCTTCAGATGCGTGCATTCCGGCAAGCACAGAAACTTCCCGAGCGGTACGCAGGCGATCATCAGATATCGACCACAGCGCATCTTTGATTGCAGAAACAGTGTGTGATGCATTCTCAATAAGATGTGCGTCTTGGCTTGCCTCTAACGCAGCTTCGTACTTCTCTACTTGAGGAGCCAATTTCGCCAGTGCAGCGCGAACGCCATCGACCAACTCTGGGCTGCCCACCAGGGCACGAACCCCAGCGTCACCTTTAAGCAACGTATTGACTGCTTCGAGCGCCTCGGCAGCACGTTCTGCGCTCGTGAAGTCGGTTGAAGCATGCTCCATCAGAGTTTGTGCTTCAAGAAACTGATGAAAAATGTCGTCGTGTGTGGGGGTGGCGCGGTCGCCTTTACGGCTGAGGACACAGATAATTCCACACATAGGAGTACTTTACCTGTCTTGCCCAGAGGCAGGGTGGCTCAACATTTGGGCAATGCGTTCGGCATATTCCTGGGCTTCTGTCGATGTTTGGGCTTCAACCATGACACGCACAAGTGGCTCGGTTCCGCTCGCCCGCACCAACACTCGCCCTTTGCCATCTAGCAACTGTTCTATTTCAGAAATAGCTGCATGATTCTTGAGCAACAGATCTTGCGGTGCGATGCCCCCCTGTATGGGCACATTAATAAGCACCTGCGGAAGTGACGTCATTACCTCTTGTGCTGCTGCTCGCAAATTTTGTTGCCGAGAATGAAGCACGGAAAGAAGTTGCACAGCTGCAAGCAATCCATCGCCAGTGGTTGCATGTTGTGTAAAAACAATGTGGCCACTTTGTTCGCCACCCAAGCATGCTTGTGCTTCTTGCAAGGCCAGCAATATTGATCGATCGCCAACAGGAGTGACAAGTACATCAATGCCGGCATTTTTCATGGCGATATGAAAACCCATGTTGGTCATGACGGTGACCGCTACGGCATTGTTCGCGAGGGCATTACGCGCCTTGAGTTGTAGTGCAAAAAGTGCGATGAGTTGATCGCCGTTCACTACTTCGCCATTTCCGTCGACGGCAATGATGCGGTCACCATCGCCATCAAATGCGATTCCGAGATCTGCCTTACTGCGTATTACTTCTTGCATTAACGACTCAGGGTGGGCTGCACCACAAGCTTCATTAATGTTTTTTCCATCGGGCGAGCAGTGAATGAAACTCGGGCTCATCCCCAGTTTCTTGAAAACTCGTGGCGCAACTTCGCTCATGGCTCCGTTGGCACAATCAATAACTAGTTTGACTTCTGTTGCAACTTCCGTGACCGATGCGCAAACATGTGCGCAATATGCATCGAGATCTAATGCGCCTTCCTCGGCACCCGCATTGACGACCTCGGTTGTTTCACTTTGTACAAGCGCTTCATAAGTATTTTGAATACGCGATTCTTGGTCGTCGGTGAGTTTGATTCCTCCCTCGCCAAAGAACTTCAATCCATTATCTGTATAGGGGTTATGCGAGGCGGTAATGACCGCAGCACCTGCCAAACAATGTTCGGCATAGAAGGCAACCGCAGGTGTGGGGCACATTCCGGCCCACAAGACCTCTACACCTTCGGCTAAAAAACCAGCTGCTACTGCGCGCGCAAGTGGAACGCCCGATTCACGGGTGTCGAAGCCAACAACAAAAAGCGAACAACGAAGTTCACGCGCAGCGGCGCGGGCATATAACTGAACGGCAAGAGTGGTGATGTCGCGAAGTGCAACGCCACGAACTCCGTCGGTGCCGAACCGCAGCAAGGCTCTTTAGCGCTTGGTGAACTGAGGGGCTTTACGTGCCTTCTTGAGGCCGTACTTCTTGCTTTCCTTGCGGCGTGAGTCACGCGTGAGGAGCCCTGCTTTTTTCAGTGCTGGGCGAAGTTCTTCATCGAGTTCAATGAGTGAACGAGCAATTGCCATGCGCAACGCACCGGCTTGACCATTGACGCCGCCGCCGTGCATTGTTGCATCGACGTCGTAAGTTGTTTCAGAGTTGGTCACACGAAGAGCCTCAACAACCACCATGCGCTGAGTTGCCATGGGGAAATAGTCTTCGAATGCACGGCCATTCACCGTTACTACACCGGTACCGGAACGCAAACGCGCGCGTGCAACAGCTTCTTTACGACGACCAGTTGTTTGGGTGAGAGGCTTTGTTGCCACGGTGATTCCTTTGATACGAGTGCGAGTGAGACGGACGAAAAATTAACGTGCTTTTGCGTGAGCAAAAACAATAGGAGTAGGAGCCTGTGCAGTATGTGGATGTTCTGCACCTGCATAGATTTTGAGCTTGGTCATTTGCTGACGGCCAAGTGGGCCTTTTGGCAACATGCCTTTGACAGACAAACGCACTGCTTCTGCAGGCTTACGACCCAACAACTGTGCATAGCTTTCGCTCTTGAGACCACCTGGGTAGCCGCTGTAGCGATAGAACATCTCTTTGTCGGCTTTACCCGAAGTAAGAACTACCTTGTCGACGTTGATGATGATGACGTGATCGCCAGTGTCGATGTGTGGAGCGAAAGTTGTTTTGTGCTTTCCGCGCAATAAGCGAGCAGCTTCAGTGCAAATACGACCAAGGACCATGCCTTCAGCGTCGATGACGTGCCAAGCGCGAGTGATTTCAGATGCTTTGGGAGAATATGTACGCATTGTTGTACTTCGTTTTTCTTTCTGAGCCTCGAAGAAGCCTTGTCGATGGCCACCGAACCTGACAGATCGGGGCTGTTAAAGGATAGGGGCGTTCAGCCCAATTCGGCAATCTGCCTTCATGAAACCGCATGAAACTGCCGTACGGCCTCCCGCAGCCACATTTCACTGCGGACCGCGAAAGCCTTGGTGGAAAACTCCGTTTCCACATGGGTTCGGCACTTCTGGCGCGACAGGGCGGGCACCCCCGCGAGCGCTGCCACCATCCCCGCAATATCGTCTGGTTCCACCAGAAATCCGGTTTCCTCGTGGAGAATGACCTCACTTGGCCCACCTCGGCGATACGAGACCACAGGCACCCCGCACGCCATTGCTTCAATGGCCACATTGCCAAAGGCCTCGACCCATTTTGAGGTCATGAGAACAGCCGCACACTGCCCTACCTCGCCTTGCAGTTGATCGGTGGGCAAAAACCCTTCATAGGTGACATTGGCCGTGGGGTAAGCCCGCCGCGCTTCTTCCCAGCACAAAGCGTCTTGCATGAGCCCCCACACCTTCACATGGCGCTTCGTCACCGATGCAATGTGAAAGAGGTCCAGTATTCCTTTTTCTGGTGACACACGCCCGATGAAACCCAAAGGAGCATTGTCGGCCACCTGTTGAACACAGTCGTAACGCTCCACGGCAACACCACTGCCAATGATGCGTGCTTGGTGACCCAACGCAAACGTCTCGGCTTGCGCCTTGCTGTGCATGGCCACTGAGAAAGGCGCGTTGAGCAGTCGCTCTTCGATGGCATCATCCATTGCATCGGTAATAGATGCCATCGACACCAAATGTGCAATAGGAACATGGAACGTATTGCTGATGTACAGCGGCAACCAGTCGTAAGCAAGGTTCACAATGACATCGAAGCGATGTTGTTGTTCACGGGCAAAAGCCCACATATTTGCCAGCACCGAATGTGGTGGAATGCAAATTGCTTCATTGCGTTGCGCGAGATGACCAAGAGGTTGCAGTGTTCCTGCAATGTGATGTGTGTGTTGCCCCACATGCAATGAATTTTCTGGCGCCATCACTTCAACACGATGACCGCGATCACTTAAACCCAAAACCAAGTTGTGCAATGTCAGTTCAACTCCACCACCAATGCCAGAGCCCAAAGGGCCAACGGGTGTAGAGCCAATGAGAATACGCAACGCGGTCATGATGGATACCCGACGTCCATTAAGCACAGCCCTTGCGGAGGTGCAATATGAGGCGTATTTAAACGGCTCATTGCGCGCAAAACACCCGACATCTCGCCGGCTTTACGGCGACCAAGACCAACATCAACAAGAGTGCCAACAATGGAACGCACCATCTGATGACAAAAAGCATTTGCGCGAATATCGAATGTGAGAATTCCATTTCCCGCGTCGTGCCACTGCGCACGATGCACACGGCGCATCATTGAAGGACCCTCAGCATTACGGTTCACGCCCGACTGTTGTGGCTGTCGACAGAACGAAGAAAAATCGTGCAGACCAATGAGTGAGTCTGTTGCTAATTGCATGAGAGGCATAGAAAGCGGCCGACGAATATGCCAGCTTGTTGCAGCGAGAAATGGATTGTTGACCGGTGCATTCAAAACGGTGTAGCGGTATTCACGCCATAAGGCAGAATGACGCGCATCAAAATCTTGCGAGACCCATTCACACTCGCGAATCACAATGTCGGGGTCGAGTAACGAGTTCATACTAAAAACAACGCGGTCGAGGTCTGTGGTGTCGGCAAGATCGACATGTACCACTTGACCCCACGCATGTACGCCAGCGTCGGTTCGTCCTGCACCAAGCACGGCAACTGGGCTACCGGTGATTTGCTCAATGGTGTCGTTCAAAGTTTGAGCAACGGTGGCTGTGCCAGGGGTGAGTGCAAACCCGTGGAAGGCGGCTCCGTTGTACGCAACTAACAAACGAGCCCGCCGTAAGGCGGGCTCAGTGTTTGTATTCATGATTGTTTGTTTAAACCGAAACGGTTATTTATGCATTACACAAGTTCAATGCGCGCCATTGGAGCATTGTCACCGTGACGCTCACCCAGCTTCAAAATACGTGTGTAGCCACCATTGCGCTGTGTGTAACGAGGAGCGACTTCATTCACCAACTTGTTGGTCATTTCCTTGTCACCGAGGTAACCCTGAATTTGACGAATGCGGTGAACACGCATTGGTGATTCTTCTTGAGCCTTTTTTGCTTTGGTGATGAGCTTTTCAGCGATAGGGCGCAATGCCTTAGCTTTAGCTTCTGTAGTAACAATGCCCTCTGCTGCAAAAAGCGATGCAGCAAGGTTTGCCAATAGAAGGCGCTGATGAGCTGCGCTGCCGCCGAAGCGCTTTGAACGACGTGGTGTTGCTGGCATGACTAGTCCTTTAGTACCGAATGATTGTTAATGGAAACGTTGCGCTTATGGGCGCAATGTCAACCCGCGCTCGTCGAGCTTGGCGATTACTTCGTCAAGGCTCTTTTGCCCAAAGTTGGTGATATTCAAAAGATCGTCGTAGCTCTTCATGAGCAGCTCGCCGATGGTGTTGACCTGTGCACGCTTCAAGCAGTTGCGTGGACGCTCTGAGAGATCGAGGTCTTCAATTGCAAGATCGAGGTCTGGTGAACCGATGTTGTGGCCAATGACTTCACCGAGTTCAAGACCCTGTGGCTCATCGGACAAGCTGGCAACAAGGTCAACAAGTGCACGCAAGGTTGCACCAGCAGAAGACAATGCTTCACGTGGCTCAATGCTGCCGTCAGTTTCAATGTCGAGAACAAGGCGCTCGTAGTTTGTTGACTGCTCTACGCGTGTTGGCTCGATGTCGAACATGACACGACGTACTGGTGAGAAAATGGCGTCGATAGGAACAACACCAATGACGCGGTTTTCTGAATCGCGATCGCTGGAAACATAACCACGACCACGCTCGACGGTGAGGTCGACAGTGAGCTGTGCTTTTCCGTTGAGCGAAGCAATGTGAACGTCTTTGTTCAAGATTTCAATACCAGTTGGCAAAACAATGTCGCCAGACTTCACTTCAGCTGGGCCTTTGACATCGAGGCGCAAAACAACTGGCTCGTCACTTTCAGACACCACAACGATGTCTTTCAAGTTCAAGATGATTTCTGTTACATCTTCAGCAATGCCTTCGATGGTGTCGAACTCGTGAAGAGCAGCTTCGAAACGCACCGTAGTAATGGCAGCACCTGGGATGGACGACAAAAGCGTACGACGAAGTGAGTTGCCGATGGTATGACCGAAGCCTGGCTCGAGTGGACCCACAGCAAAACGCTGGCGGTTGTTCTCGGGTTCTCCGATTGCTTCGATTGTTGGACGTTGGATGACGAGCATGATGCTCTCCTTCAATTACTGAGATTTATTTCGAGTACAACTCAACGATGAGTTGTTCGCGGACGGGTACATCGATGTGTTCGCGTTGTGGCAGGTCGCGCACAGTTACTTGCTTGCCACCATCGCCAGTTTCCAACCAACCAATGACTGAACGATCGAGAACGTCGAGGTTGTGCTGAATGACGATCATGTTGCGAGCTTTTTCACTGAGGCTAATGACCATGCCTTTTTTCACTGTGAATGACGCAATGTCGACGCGCTTGCCATTGACGTTGATGAGCCCGTGGTTGACGAATTGACGTGCTTGCGGGCGAGTACTTGCCCAACCTGCGCGGTACACAATGTTGTCGAGGCGCTGTTCAAGCAGACGCAAAAGGTTTTCACCAGTTGGTCCGGCAAGACGGTTTGCCTCTTCATAGGTTTTGCGGAATTGACGCTCAAGCAAGCCATAGATGTACTTAGCTTTTTGCTTCTCTTGCAATTGAGCTAAGTATTCGCTGCCTGCACCACGACGACGGGTGCGGCCGTGCTGGCCTGGCGGGAAAGGACGACGCTCGAGCGCCTTGCTTCCCTTTTCATTTTCGAAAATGTTGACATTGAGGCGGCGCGAAATGCGCACCTTTGGTCCGGTGTAGCGAGCCATGAGTTATGCCCTCCGACGCTTTGGCTGACGGCATCCATTGTGTGGAACCGGGGTGACATCTTTAATTCCTGAAACTTCGATACCAAGGTTCTGGATGGAACGCAACGCAGTATCGCGACCAGAACCTGGACCTTTTACGTGTACTTCAGCGCGACGAAGACCGTGCTCCATTGCAGCCTTACCAGCTTTTTCTGCAGCCATTTGTGCAGCAAAAGGAGTGGACTTACGTGAACCTTTGAAACCAACTGCACCAGACGATGCCCATGAAATGACATTGCCTTGCGCGTCGGTGATTGACACGATGGTGTTGTTGAAAGAACTCTTGATGTGAACAACGCCTGTTGAGACGTTTTTGCGTTCGCGCTTACGTGGACGACGTCCACCTGCTGCTGGCTTAGCCATTACTTCCTCGCTGCCTTTTTCTTATTGGCGACTGTTTTCTTAGGACCTTTACGTGTTCGCGCATTTGTGTGTGTGCGCTGACCATGTACAGGCAGACCTTTACGATGGCGGATACCTTGGTAGCTACCAATTTCAATTTTGCGCTTGATGTCTTGTTGTACATCGCGACGAAGGTCGCCTTCTACAATTAGCTTCGCATCGATAAAACCACGAATACGGTTGACTTCTTCCTCGGTGAGGTCACGAACACGTGTGTTGTGATTGAGGTCAAGTTCTTTGCACATCTTGAGCGCGGTTGAACGACCAACGCCAAAGATATAGGTGAGTGCAATCTCCAACCGCTTCTCGCGCGGGATGTCGACGCCTGAAATACGAGCCATCATTTTTCCTTTTGAATTGCCTGGGGTCAGCCCTGGCGCTGCTTGTGTCGCGGATTTTCGCAAATGACCATCACGTTGCCGTGGCGACGGATGACTTTGCATTTTTCACAAATTTTTTTAACGCTTGGACGGACCTTCATGGCCTTCTCACTTAAATCGGTAGGTGATACGACCACGGGTGAGGTCGTAGGGGGTGAGCTCTACTTGCACTTTGTCGCCAGGAAGAATTCGGATGTAATGCATACGCATTTTTCCAGAGATATGCGCGAGGACTTGATGACCGTTTTCGAGCTCAACACGAAACATCGCATTGGGTAACGACTCGGTGATAGTGCCCTCGAGCACGATCGCATCTTCCTTTGGTTTTGCCAGAAGAGACTCCTTAAGACGGACAGAATTATGAACTGACGGATGAATATTGAGACTTACAGTGCCGCCCACCAACCATGACGGCTAATAGGGGCGAAGTGAAATGCTATCGGTAGGCATGAAAAACGCCAATGGCCTTGGCAGATTTGCTACGGTTCCGCCCAAATTATCTTTGGCACGGTTACGAGCCTCCCCCGGCCCGGTCGATGACCTCGGTAATGCGGTCAAAGACCTCATCTTGGCTGCCTACCCCGTCGACCTCGTGAAGTCGCTGGGTTTGGCCGTAGAAGGAGATCAAGGGAGCCGTTTGACTCTCATAGAGGTCGAGACGCAGGTTGATGGCATCGGGGGTGTCATCGTCTCGCAATACCACGTCACCTCCACAGGTGTCACAGCTCCATGTCGAGCGCACGACCCCAGTTGCGGTGTAGTTGGCGCCACAGTCGCGGCACACGCGCCGAGCCGAGAGACGGCTCAGTACGAGGTCTCGAGGCACCACTAAATCGACCGCACCTAATATGGGGAGATCTTGAGCAATGAGATCGAGGGCTTCTGCTTGCACCACTGTTCGCGGGAAGCCATCCAAAATGTATCCACGTTGCTGTGTATCGGCTTTTTTCAACCGTTCACGTACCACTTCAATAATGAGTTCATCACTCACTAAACCGCCGCCGCCAATAATTTTTTCGACGCTACGACCGAGTGCTGAATCTTCACGCACTGCTGCGCGCAACATATCGCCAGTAGAGATATGCGGCACAACATAGTGTCGCGACAAACGCAAACACTGTGTGCCTTTACCTGCGCCTTGACGACCAAGTAAGACGATGCGGGTGCCGCTGCTCATGAGCTTGCGAGGTGTCCTACAAAAGTCCTTTTAGTAATGCCGTAGCACTACTTCAAGAAGCCCTCGTAATTACGCAACATCAATTGGCTGTCGATTTGACGCATTAATTCAAGCGCCACACCTACGGCAATGAGCACGGTCGTACCGGCGAATGGGAACGACTCCACGTCGCCAATCCACAAAATGATGTACGGGAGAATTGCAATAAATGCAACGAAAAGTGCACCCGGGAGCGTGATTCGGTTCACTGTTTTTGCAAAGAACCGTTCTGTTTGCGGCCCGGGTCGAATACCGGGAATGAATCCACCTTGACGGCGCAACTGATCGGCCTGACGAATGGGGTCAAACGCAATGGAGTTGTAGAAATAGGCGAAAGCCACGATGAATCCGAAGAACACTGTGATGTACAACATGTTCTGGCTATTCACGAGATAGTCGTTGACGAATTTGGCAATGCTTCCGCGCCAACCTTCGGCACTACCCAACATGTTCGAAAAGAGCACAGGGAGCAACAAAATAGAAGATGCAAAGATAATGGGAACTACACCCGCCTGGTTGACCTTCAGCGGAATGTACGTACTTTGTCCGCCATACATGCGCCTGCCGACTACTCGCTTAGCAAACTGCACCGGTATGCGACGTTGTCCTAGTTCTACGCGCACTACTGCAGCAAGAATTCCCATTGAAGCAATAACAAGAATTGCGAACACAATAAATTTCTTACTCTGCAAAATGGAGTAGTAGCTATAAGGCAAGCCGCTCACGATGGAGGCAAAAATGACCATCGACATTCCGTTTCCAATACCGCGTTGGCTGATGAGCTCGCCGAGCCACATGAGAAATGCAGTTCCTGCAACAAGCGAAGGAATCACCAAAAGCGCACGCGGCATGAAGGGATCGAGCAGAACAACATCGGGGGCTTGAGTTGCCGCACCAAAGAATGCTGAACCGCGACCTTGTCCGAAAATGAATGTCAGGCCGGCACCTTGCAAGGTGGCGATACCAATGGCTACGTAACGAGTCCACTGTGTAATTTTGCGCTGCCCAGTTGCGCCTTCTTGTTGCCATTCTTCAAGCTTGGGAATGACTACTTGCAACACTTGCATAATGATGCTGGCAGTGATGTAAGGCATGATGCCCAACGCAAAGATCGAGAACGACCCAAAAGCACCACCCGAGAACAAGTTCAAAAAGCCGAGGGCTCCTTGAGAGTCGGCGGCTTCACGCAGTTGCCGAACAGCACCTGAATCGACACCGGGAGCTCGCAGCGCAACACCGAATCGGTACACCATCACAATAAAAAGTGTGAAGATGATTTTATTGCGCAGGTCAGCGACCTTGAAGATGTTCTTCAGGTTCGACAGCACGGACGCTCCTTTAAGCCTTGTTGAAAGATGATAACGAAGAAACTTTTAACGGTTAGTGAATTGGTTGCCCTTGGCAGGCGGACGTACACCTTTGTACGACGGTGGCAAAATAGTGACAGTTCCACCGGCGGCAACAATTGCTGCCTCTGCTGCTTTAGAAACAGCGTGAGCATGAACGTTGACCGCACGCGTGATTTGACCACGAGCAAGAATCTTCACTGCTTGACCTTTATGCGCTGCACCACCAGCCACCATGATTGCCGGGGTGACGTCGGTTTCGGTAAGTTCATTCAGGGCATCAAGATTCACTGCGTAATATTCCACGCGGAAAGGGTTATTAAAGCCCTTCAACTTTGGTACACGTTGCTTCAAAGGCATTTGTCCACCTTCGAAACCACGGGCAACCGTGTTACGCGCATATTGGCCCTTGGTACCACGGCCGGCAGTTTTACCGCCACGACCACCAATACCGCGAGCTACACGCTTGCGACGTTTGTTTGACCCTGGGGCCGGAGCGAGTTCATCGACGCGCATGACTTAGTTCTCCTTCACTTCAATGAGGTGTGGAACACGTGCGATCATGCCACGAATTTCGGGGCGATCAGGCAAGGTATTGGTGTTGCCAATACGACCAAGCCCAAGAGCACGCAAGGTGCCCACGGTCTTTGGCTTTGCTCCAATTTTGGAACGAATTTGTGTAACGGTAATTGTTTTTTCAGACATGACTAGTGAGCCCCTCCTGATGCACGACGCTCGTTATAAGCGCGCAACATTCCCTTTGGAACAAAATCTTCTGCAAGAAGTCCGCGACGTGCAGCAATAACATCGGGGCGTTGCAAAGCTTGCAAACCCTGAATGGTGGCGCGAGCAACGTTGATTGCATTGGCTGAACCCAACGACTTTGCGAGTACGTCGTGAATGCCTGCTTCTTCCAAAATGATACGAGCAGCACCACCGGCAATAACACCGGTACCAGGTGTTGCTGGCTTCAAAAGAACACGACCTGCACCCATCACGCCAATCACTGGGTGAGTGATGGTGGAACCGGCAAGAGCAACATCGAAAAGATTCTTCTTTGCTTCTTCAGTTCCTTTTTGAATTGCAAGTGGAACTTCTTTTGCTTTTCCGTAGCCAAGACCGACACGACCATTGCCATCGCCCACTACAACAAGTGCAGTGAAAGAGAAGCGGCGTCCGCCCTTAACAACTTTTGCAACACGGTTGATGGTGATGACGCGTGATTCACGCAACCCACCTGGTTCAACAGCTGCTGGTGCATTGTTGTTGGAATTGTTATATGTGACATTGCTCATTAGAACTCCAACCCTGCTGCGCGGGCTGCTTCAGCAACCGCTGCGACTCGTCCGTGATACTTGTAACCACCACGGTCATAAACAACTTTGCTGACACCAGCTGCTTTTGCGCGCTCTGCCACTACCTGGCCAACGCGGGTTGCTGCACTGACATTGGCGCCAGTTTCTGAGCCACGAACTGATGGTTCTGTTGTTGATGCCGAAGCAACGGTACGACCAAGATCGTCGTCGATGAGTTGCACCGTAATATTTTTGTTGCTGCGATGAACAGCCAAGCGAGGACGCTCGGCAGTTCCGTAGACCTTTTTGCGTACGCGACGGTGACGACGCAGGCGTGATTCGCGGCGCTGTTGTCCAACGTTTCCCATAATGCGGTCTCCTTACTTCTTTCCGGCTTTGCCAGCTTTGCGGATGACCCGCTCGCCGACATAACGAACGCCCTTGCCTTTGTACGGCTCGGGCTTGCGAATGGAACGGATGTTGGCAGCAACTTGGCCGACAACTTCTTTGTTAATGCCTTTCACGATGACTCGTGTTGGCACTGGTACTTCAAAAGTGATTCCTTCAGGAGCATCGATCAGAACGGGGTGAGAAAAACCAAGTGCAAGACGCAACTTGTTTGCTCCTTGTGGTTCTGCGCGGTAACCCACGCCCACAATTTCCAATTCTTTGACGAAACCTGTTGTGACACCTTCAACCATGTTGGCTACAAGCGTGCGAGTGAGACCATGGAGCGCACGATTATCGCGCTCGTCGTTCGGACGCTCGACAAAAATGGTGGACTCTTCTTTGCGCACGATGATGTCGCCAGGAATAGGTCGCGAGAGTGTTCCCTTTGAACCTTTTACTGTGACATTGCCTTGCGCAATGGTGACTTCGACACCACTTGGAATGGTGATGGGAGATTTACCGATACGTGACATGATGAATCTCCTTAATCACCAAACGAAGCAGAGCACTTCGCCGCCCACTTTGCGCTTGCGCGCTTCGCGGTCGGTCATGAGCCCTTGACTGGTGGACAGGACAGCAACACCGAGGCCACCCAAAACACGGGGAACCGAAGTGGCATTGCGATAAACACGAAGACCAGGAGTCGATACGCGCTTCAAACCAGAAATGGTGCGATGGCGGTCGTCTGAGTACTTCAAGATAACGGTGAGTTCTTCGCCTGGGCCTTTGCGAGCAGGTGCGATCGAGAAGCTCTCGATGTACCCCTCTTTTTTCAGCACTTCAGCAAGAGCACGCTTTTGTTTGGAAGACGGCATGATCACTTCATCGTGCATTGCCGTATTGGCATTGCGGATGCGTGTAAGCATGTCGGCGATTGGGTCAGTCATCATAGTGTTACCTCACCAACTCGCCTTCGTTACACCTGGTACTTCACCTGCGTGAACGAGTTCACGCAAGCAGAGACGGCATAAACCGAACTTCCGGAATACTGCACGAGCACGTCCACAACGCTTGCAGCGTGTGTAGCCCCGTACTTTGTACTTGGGCTTGGCGTTTGCCTTATTGATCAATGATTTTTTTGCCATTGTTGTATTTGCCCTCTAATTACTTCTTGCCCTTGCCGGGGCCACCAGGACCACGACGACGAACGACTTTTTTAGGCTTAGGACCAGCGTCCTTGCCACGCTTGAACGGAAACCCGAATGCATCGAGTAGTGCTTTGCCCTCATCATCAGATGTGGCGGTAGTGACAATCGTGATGTCCATTCCGTGTGGAGCATCGATCTTGTCGTATTCGATTTCGGGGAACATGATTTGTTCAGCGAGACCAAAGGTGTAGTTGCCGCGGCCATCCCACGAGTGAGCTGGCAGTCCGCGGAAGTCGCGGATACGAGGAATTGCGACCGATACGAGACGGTCGAAGAACTCCCACATACGATCGCCGCGGAGTGTGACCTTGCAACCAATGGCTTGATCTTCACGCAACTTAAATTGCGCAATGGAGATTTTTGACTTGGTCACGATTGGCTTTTGTCCGCTGATTTTTGTGAGGTCTGCAACAGCGCCTTCGAGCAACGAAGGTTGCTGCGTCGCACGACCAACACCCATGTTGATGACGATCTTCTCGAGCGTTGGAACTTGCATCACATTTTTAATGTCGAGCTGAGTTTGCAGAGCTGACTTAATTTCGCCCTGGTACTTCAACTTCAAACGGGGGGACGTAGATGTAGTCATCAGATCTCCTCACCAGTTGACTTTGCGATACGCACTTTGGTGCCATCGGCTTTGATTTTGTAACCCACACGAGTTGGCTTGCCTTTATGTACAAGCATCACGTTTGAAGCATCGACAGGAACTTCCTTGTCGATGATTCCACCCTGCTGATTTGCGGCACGAGCTTTTGTGTGACGCTTGGCGATATTGAGACCACCAATGAGCACTTTGTTCAACTTAGGAAGAACAGCCTGGATTTCTCCTTGTTCACCTTTGTTTTTGCCAGCGATGACAACGATGGTGTCGCCTTTTTTCAGTTTCATTTAGAGCACCTCCGGTGCCAGGGAAACGATACGCATGAATTTCTTATCGCGAAGTTCACGACCAACAGGGCCAAAAATACGTGTGCCACGTGGTGTGAGGTCTTCTTTAATAAGCACTGCAGCGTTTTCGTCGAAACGAATGTAACTGCCGTCTGGACGGCGCTTTTCTTTTTTCGTGCGTACTACTACGCAACGAACTACTTCACCTTTTTTGACGCCAGCACCAGGGATGGCATCTTTAACGGTTCCGATAAATACGTCACCAATAGATGCGTAGCGGCGACGTGTGCCACCGAGCACTTTGATCACGAGAACTTCACGTGCGCCACTGTTGTCGGCAACACGAAGTCGAGACTCTTGCTGAATCACTTTGCACGCTCCAAAACTTCAATGACGCGCCAGCGCTTCTGCTTGGACAAAGGACGAATTTCCATGACACGAACACGGTCACCAATATTGACGTCATTGGTTTCATCGTGTGCATAGAGCTTCTTGGTGCGAAGTACGAACTTTGCGTACTTCGGGTGACGAACGCGTTCAATTACTGCAATGACCGCTGTCTTGTCCATTTTGTTGGACACGACAACGCCTTCGCGTACTTTGCGCGCGTTACGTTCTGCGACAGTTTCTACAGTCATAGTTTCCCTTACTTCCCTGCTCCGCTCGCGGCAGCAATTTCGCGCTGACGAATGAGCATGTTGAGTCGGGCGATGTGCCGGCGAACTTTACGAAGTTCGCTTGTTTTGTCGAGCTGGCCTGTGGCATGACGGAAGCGCAAGTTGAGTGCCTCTTGTTTTGAAGCGCGCAACTCTTGCACCAATGCCGCAAGGTCGAGTTCGAGAAGGTCATTAATTTTATTTGCCATGATCAGATTGGCTCCTCACGCGTAATGATGCGTGCCTTGATGGGCAACTTCTGTACAGCACGTTCGAGTGCTTCACGAGCAGTTGTCTCTGATGGGTAAGACAATTCAAAAAGAATGCGTCCAGGCTTCACAACAGCAACCCAAAATTCGGGGTTACCTTTTCCTGAACCCATGCGAGTTTCCGCAGGCTTCTTCGTGACTGGCTTGTCAGGGAAAACGTTGATCCACACTTTGCCACCACGCTTGATGTGACGGGTCATGGCAATACGAGCAGCTTCAATTTGACGAGCGGTTAACCAACCTGGCTCGAGAGCTTGAATACCGTATTCGCCAAATGCGAGTTCGGTTGCACCCTTTGACATACCACCAGTGCGACCACGGTGGTGTTTGCGGTGTTTTACTTTACGAGGCATCAACATGGTGATCAGTCCTCCGCGCCGCGGAAGTGCGGTGTCTCGTGAGCATCGGTGATACGACGCTCGATGTCTTCTTCTTCAGCAAGCAAACGTTCGAATTCTGGGTCTGCTTCTTTAATGAGTGGAGCAACTTCTGGCTCAAGAACATCAACGCTCTTTGGCCCAGCACTCGAAACTACTTTGCGACCAGCTTGTGACTGACCGGAAGTTTCGCCCACTGCCATTGCTGCTTCACGAGTAATTTTGTCGTCGTTCTGGCTCTTGTAAGGAAGGATGTCGCCTTTGTACAGCCACACCTTGATTCCGATACGACCAGATGATGTACGAGCTTCGCGGAATCCGTAATCGATGTCGGCACGCAAAGTATGAAGTGGAACACGGCCTTCGCGGTACCACTCTGTGCGGCTCATTTCTGCGCCACCCAAACGACCTGAGCACTGAATACGAATGCCAAGGACACCATTTTTCTGTGCATTTTGCACAGCACGCTTCATGGCACGGCGGAATGCAATGCGGTTCACCAATTGGTCGGCAACACCTTGCGCAACAAGAGCAGCATCGAGTTCAGCTGTCTTAATTTCCACAATGTTGAGTTGTACTTTTTGGTTGCCGGTAATGCGGGTAAGACCAGTGCGCAACTCATCGGCTTTTGCACCCTTACGACCAATGACGATGCCAGGACGTGCGGTGTGCACATCGATACGCAATTTGTCGCGGGTCCGCTCTACTTCAATGCGGCTTACTGCGCCGTCAGACAAAGCTCCCATAAGGTACTCACGAATTTTCCAGTCTTCGGTGAGATATTCCTTATATTCGCGTGTGCTGAACCAGCGGCTCTTCCAGTCGGTAGTAATACCGAGACGGAAGCCGTAGGGATTGACCTTCTGGCCCATCAGTTCTCCTCGTTCGTTTCTGGAGCGTCAGTTGACGTGTTGTCAGATTCTGTTGTTGTTGCTGCAGCGCTTGCTGCAGCGCGTTGCCGGCTGCGCTCTACGCGAGCACGACGTGCAGCGGTTGCTGGTGCCACTCCGCGACCAGCATTTTTTGCTTGCAAGACTGCAAGACGATCGTCACCAAGTTGAGCAACAACCACAGTGATGTGGCAGGTGCGCTTGTTGATACGACCAGCACGACCTTTTGCGCGAGGACGGAAACGCTTGAGCGTTGGGCCTTCATCGGCAAAACAAGCCTTGATGTAAAGTGTTTCAGGGTCGAGTTGATCGTTGTTCTCTGCGTTAGCTACTGCAGATGCGAGCAACTTACGCACAACGTGTGCTGCTTCACGAGTAGTGAACTGCAAGATCTCGTCTGCTGATTGCACATCTTTCTCACGAATGAGATCGAGTACAGGGCGAACTTTTTTGGCCGACATGCGTACCCAGCGGGCAACGGCTTTCGTACCTGTTTTCTCGCCTGCTACGAACGAGAACTCATTGAGCTTTGGTCCGGTCATTACTTGCCCTTCACATTCTTTTCTTGGCCAGCGTGGAAACGGAAGGTACGTGTTGGCGCAAATTCACCAAGTTTGTGACCCACCATTGATTCGCTGATGTAGACAGGAACGTGCTTGCGTCCGTCGTGAACACCGATGGTGTGACCCACCATGTCGGGGATCACTGTAGAACGACGCGACCACGTTTTGATGATGCGGCGCTCTGTTTCAGAGTTCATTGCATCGACTTTCTTGAGCAAGTGCTCGTCGATGAATGGACCTTTTTTAAGACTGCGAGACATGGATTACCTCCGACCCTTGCCGGAACGACGCCGGCGAACAATGAGTTGCTGTGATGGCTTGTTCTTGTCGCGTGTACGACGCTCGGGCTTACCCCAAGGTGACACTGCAGGACGTCCACCAGAAGTTTTACCTTCACCACCACCAAGTGGGTGGTCGACTGGGTTCATGGCAACACCACGAGTTTGTGGCTTGACACCCTTCCAGCGGTTACGACCAGCCTTACCAATTTTGATGAGCTCGTGCTCAGAGTTGCCTACTTCGCCAACAGTGGCGCGGCAATCGATGAGTACTCGACGCATTTCAGTACTTGGCATACGCAAAGTGGCGAACTCGCCTTCCTTTGCAACAAGCTGAACTGCCATACCTGCAGAGCGTGCAATTTTGCCACCCTGGCCTGGGCGCAACTCAACGTTGTGCACCGTGGTACCAACCGGCATGTAACGCAATGGCATTGCGTTACCTGGCTTGATGTCTGCACCTTGACCTGAAGAAACATGCTGGCCTACTTCAAGACCCTTAGGAGCCAAGATGTATGCCTTTTCACCGTCGGCGTAATGCAAAAGTGCGATACGGCACGTGCGGTTTGGATCGTATTCAATAGCAACAACTTTTGCAGTGATTGCATCTTTGTTGCGCTTGAAGTCGACAATGCGGTACTGCTGCTTGTGGCCACCACCGCGGTGACGAGCAGTCTTGCGACCATATGAGTTACGTCCACCAGTTCGTGGACTTGGAGCGAGAAGTGTCTTTTCAGGAGTGCTCTTTGTGATTTCTGCGAAATCGGAGACTGTCTGAAAGCGACGACCGGCGCTCGTTGGTTTACGTTTGCGAATTCCCATGACGTGGTTCCTTGGTTCCTAACGATCAGCTCTCGAACAACGGAATTTCGTTGCCGGCTACAAGCGTGACGACTGCGCGCTTTGAATCTTTACGTGCGCCAACGCGGTTGGTACCACGTGTGCGACGTACTTTGCCCTTGCGGTTCATTGTGTTCACTTTTGCAACCTTGACGCCCCAGATGGCTTCAATTGCATCGTGAATTTCTGGCTTACTTGCAGCAGGTGAAACTTCGAAGGTATACACACCACGTTCGATGAGTGCATATGACTTCTCAGAAACAATCGGCTTCAAGATGATGTCGCGTGGATCTTTCATCACTGAGCTGCTTTCTCAACTGGAAGAGTGGCCTTCGAAAAGATGATCCACTCATTGCACAACACGTCGTACGCATTGAGCTCGTTCACTTGAATGACTTGTGCGTGGTACAAGTTGCGGAAGCTTTTTGCTACTGCAATATCTTTTGAATCAACCACAATAAGAACTGATGTTGTAATACCGAGTGCTTCTAAAGTTGCAATTGCTTTTTTAGTGCTTGGCTCGGTGAAGCCCCACTCGTCAACAACAACCAAACGCTCTGTATTGACGCGATCTGAAAGTGCAGACTTCAATGCGAGGCGCACCATTTTTTTCGGTGTGCGCTGTGTGTATTTGCGAGGCTTTGGCCCCAGCGCAATACCACCACCGCTAAAGTGAGGTGAACGGGTTGAACCCTGACGAGCTCCACCACCACCTTTTTGGTTTCCTGGCTTGTGACCACCACCGGAAACTTCCGCACGAGTTTTCGTGCTTTGCGTACCTGCACGACGATGTGCAAGCTGCGCAGTAACAACTTGGTGCATCACAGGAACATTTGGTTGAACACCAAATGTTGATGCGTCGAGTTCTACTGTTCCTGAGTCTTTACCTGAAGTGTTTTTGATAGTTATGGTTGTCATGACGTCACTTCGCCTTCACTGCGTTGCGCACAATGACAACGCCACCGTTTGGTCCGGGAACCGAACCCTTTACCAACAACAAACCACGCTCCATATCGGCTTGGACAACTTCCAAGTTGAGAGTGGTGACTTGGTCGTGACCCATGTGACCAGCCATTTTCAAACCTTTGAAAACGCGACCAGGAAATGAGCATGAACCAATTGACCCTGGGGCACGGTGATGCTTGTGGTTACCGTGGCTTGCGCCTTGGCCAGCGAAGTTGTGACGCTTCATACCGCCGGCAAAACCTTTACCGCGGCTCACTGCAGTGACGTCGACGCGCTCGCCGACTGTCAATGTGTCGACGGCAATTTCTTGACCGACAACAAAGCCGTCGATGGAGTCGAGTCGCAACTCAACTACACGGCGACCAGGAGCAACGCCAGCTGAAGCAAAATGCCCAGCTTCTGGTTTGGTTAATTTCTTTGCGTCCTTGGAGCCATAGGTAACTTGCACGGCGGTGTACCCGTCGCGCTCACCTGTTTTGACTTGGACAACGCGAGCAGGTTCGACACGAAGCACAGTGACGGGGATGACGCGCTGGTCATCGCCCCACACTTGTGTCATGCCGACCTTTTCGCCGACGATCGCTTTTTGTGCCATAACGGCAGCCCTCTTCGTTGTTGTATTAGTGGGTTGTTGTGTCTTCTAGTTGTCTATTCACGCAAATGCTCCGCGCGGCAGGCCGGCGGAGCACGTATTTCAGTTGTTGCTATGTGGTACCCGCCGGACGGGCGCACACAGACGTCGGTTGTAGAACAGTTGCCGTTGGGTCTCCCCTCGGGCAGACGGAAACTCTATCGGGGGGAACTCCCCGTCCCACCCGCCAATCCAAGAAGGGTTCTCGGCGCGG
>JBIKNT010000063.1:0-7536 GCA_044358465.1 Ilumatobacteraceae bacterium | reverse complement strand
GCATCCCGATGCCAACCCCGACGATCCCTCTGCAGAAAACAAGTTCAAAGAGCTGAGCCGCGCTTATGAGGTGCTCTCCGACCCACAGCAACGTGCGCAATACGACCGCTTTGGTGAAGCTGGCCTCGGCGGCGCAGGTGGCGGTGGCGACCCCTTTAGTGGTGGCGGCCTTGGCGATATTTTTGAAGCATTCTTCGGTGGCAATTCACCCTTTGGTGGCGGTGGAAACGGCTTTGGTGGACGCGGGCAAAATGCAGGCCCACCGCGAGGGCAAGACCTTGAAGTCATTGCCGATCTCACCTTTGAACAAGCAGTGTTCGGCGGAACCGTTCCCGTTACTTTGCGCACTGCTTTGCGCTGTGACGACTGCTCGGGTTCAGGTGCGGGGTCGGGCACAAAGCCTGTTACTTGTTCCGATTGCGATGGTGCTGGCCAAGTGCGTCGCGTGCGCCAAAGCTTGCTGGGTCAAATGGTGTCGGCTTCGCCGTGCCAACGTTGCAGTGGCATTGGCCAAGTGGTATCTACCCCGTGCACTGCATGCAAGGGCGATGGTCGCATCGTAGAAAACGCTACGTATCAAATTGATGTTCCGGGTGGCGTCGACACCGGTGCAACACTGCGCCTCAATGGCCGTGGTGCAGTTGGCCCACGTGGTGGTGCTGCTGGCGACCTTTACGTGCATATTCGTGTTGCTGCACACGCAACCTTGCAACGCGACGAGTACGACCTCATTGCGGTGCAAAGCCTAGGAATTGCTACAGCAACTTTGGGCACAACAGTCAACATTGAAACACTCGATGGCACAGAAGAAGTCACCATTCCTCACGGCACACAACATGGTCAAGAGTTTGTGTTGCGTGGGCGCGGTGTAACGCATCTCAACTCAGGTGGCAAGCGTCGTGGCGACCTGCGCATCATTGTGCAAATTGAAATACCCACCAAGTTGACCGATGAAGAAGATGCACTCTTGCGCAAATTCGCAGAACTGCGTGGCGAAACGGTGAAAGGCGCAGAAAAGGGCCTGAAGTCAAAATTGAAATCGGCATTTTCGTGAACCCACTGTTGCGCAACTCTGCTGCGCATCTTGTTCTCGACAACATCACCACCATTTCTCTCTCCGATACCGACGCACACCATTTATTCCGAGTACTGCGCTTGCGCGACGGCCAAAGCATCACTGCCACCGATGGGGTAGGTCGCTGGAGAGAATGCCGCGTGGTGGGTCGCGATGCCATAGAGATCTTTGGCGATGTTGTGGTGGAGAACCCCAAGAGTTCTTCCATTGGTGTTGCGTTCGTGCCAGTGAAGGCAGAAAAGCCCGAAGCTTCGGTACGCCAGCTTGTTGAAGTAGGTATCGACACAATTGACGTGCTGCTTCCTACCAAGCGTGCAGTTGCAGGCACACGCGACCGCTTGCACGACCGTATTCACGCCATTGTGCACGAGGCGTGCATGCAAAGTCGCCGTGTTTTTGTGCCCCAAGTAAATGTTGGTGTCGACCTCGCTGAAGTACTGGGCCGAGCAGGGGTTGCCGTAGCCGACCCTGAGGGCGGCTCATTGAGCACAGAACACCAATACATCGTTGTTGGTCCCGAAGGTGGGTTTGACCCGTTAGAAGTGCCAGAAACGGTGGTGAAAGTCTCCATCGGCCCAGTGGTGATGCGGGCAGAAACTGCCGCCTTAGTGGCAGGTGCACGTTTAGTAGCTCTACACGAACGACAATAGAGACGTGACAAAGTCAGACGACGAAGAATTCAATACCGACGAGAGCCCGTATAACACGCTTGTCGGCGAACGTTTGCGCAATATCCGTAAACAAAAAAAGATGTCGTTGCAAGAAGTAGAAGCAACCTCAAACAACGAGTTCAAAGCGTCGGTGCTTGGTGCCTACGAGCGCGGTGAACGCGCATTGTCGGTGCCGCGCATGGAACGTCTGGCACGTTTCTACGGGGTGTCAATTGATCAACTGCTGCCACGCGATGCAATGCGCGTAGAAGGTCAACAACCCGGTGCTTCAGGCCCAACAAAAATCCGCATCGACGTGGCCAAGTTGTCTACTTTTCCCGAGCCCAAGTTTCAAATGCTCGAACGTCTCCTACGTATGATTCAGGTTCAGCGCCAAGACTTCAACGGCAAGGTCATTACTGTGCGTGCTCACGACACGCGAGCAATTTCGGTCATCCTCGACGTGAGTGTTGAAGAAGTGGGCGAGCACTTAGCCGAACTTGGCCTCATCTTCATTCCGCCGAATCAATAGTTGAATTCTGCTCTCATGTTTGGCGCGTATATTCACATTCCGTTTTGCTCGAAACGATGTGACTACTGCGCCTTTGCTACGTGGGACAACAAAGGCGACCTCCGCGATGCCTACATGGATGCTTTGCTGCGCGAAGTAGAAGTGGCAAACGCCGAAGGGCTTCCACTTCTCGACACCATTTTCGTTGGGGGAGGCACGCCGTCACTCGTGCCACCAGAACTATTGGCAAAAGTCATTCAAACTCTTCGCATCAGCACTAATGCCGAAGTCACCGTTGAGTGCAACCCCGACAACGTGACCGAGCAATTGCTCAATGTGTACAAAGAAGCAGGCGTCAACCGCATCAGCTTGGGTGTGCAGTCAATGGTGCCTCATGTGTTGCAGTCACTCGGCCGTGAGCACCAACCAGAAAATGTGGTGCGAGCAGTTGAAGCAATTCTTGCCGTGGGCTTTACTTCATTCAACATGGATCTCATTTATGGCGCACATGGTGAATCGGTAGATGACTGGGTACACACAGTAGAAACTGCACTTGCATTACAACCACCTCATATCTCTGCATACGGCCTCACAGTTGAGCCGGGAACTCCACTTGCCGACGATGCTTCACGACACCCAGACGACGACGACCAGGCCGATAAGTACCCCATTGTTGATGAGATGTTGGAACGTGCTGGTTTACACAACTATGAAATTTCTAACTGGGCACAACCCGGGCATGAAAGTGCCCACAACCGTTTGTATTGGGCACAAAGTAATTACCGTGGTTTTGGTTGCGCTGCCCATTCACATGAAAATGGTCGCCGCTGGTGGAACGTGCGCACGCCAGAGCGCTATATCGAACTGGTACGTGAAGGTAAATCGGTAGAAAATGCCAGTGAAACGCTTTCTGAAGTGCAAATGAAAGAAGAACGTGTGCAATTGGCCATTCGTCGCCGCGAAGGTGTTGCATTGTCCGATTTGCCGCACGGAATACCCGATGAATTAACGGGTTTGGTCAATGTGGTGGGTGAAAACCTCGTGCTCACCAAAGAAGGGCGCTTGCTCGCAAATGAAGTAACTATTCGTCTTTTGTAGTGGAATGGTGGCGTGACCATTTATTTAGTACGCCATGCAAAAGCAGGCAGTAGAAAAAACTGGGATGACGACGACACGCAGCGCAAACTCGTCAAGTCGGGCTGGGAACAAGCACGGTTGCTCGTACAGAAATTCGAGAACGTTGAAGTCACGCGACTCATCTCAAGTCCGTTCATGCGATGCCAACAAACGTTGCAACCTCTCGCCGAAGCGCGTGGCCTTGTTGTTGAGGTCGACCAACGGCTCGCAGAAAACACAAGCAGAGACATTGTCTCTGATCTGTTGTATTCGGTAAATGAAGGAACAGTGCTGTGCAGTCATGGCGACGTGATTCCCGACGTATTGGGACTCTTCGAACGCCACGGCATGACGCTGCTCTCATGGTGCGATACGCGTAAAGGGGCAACGGCTCTATTAGAAAAAGCCGATGGGGTCTTTTCAACAGCGGATTTCTGGGCTCCGCCGTCTGAAAAAGACTAGGAAAGTTGCCCGAGGGCGCAGTGACGATACAATTTCAATGCCTTAGGGCGCGTAGCTCAGTTGGTTAGAGCGCTACCTTGACATGGTAGAGGTCCCGGGTTCGAGTCCCGTCGTGCCCACTAGTTGTGTGTCAGCGTGCGCTGTCGCCGTAGCGATACTCGTGCGTTAAGACATCGAGTCGCTGTGTGAGTTCGGCGCTTAGTGGCGTACGAACTGCATTGACTGCATCAACAAGCTGCTCTGGCTTACTTGCTCCAATGATGGGTGAAGTAATGGTGGGGCGAGTGAACTGCCAGGCAATGGCAAGTTGGGCCACGGTCATGTCGGCTTCGGCTGCAATGCCACGTAGGGCATCGAGGGTGGCAAACATCTGGTCTTGCCAGTAGCGCTCTTGGTAACGCTCTGCAGTACCGCCGCCAATGGTGAAGCGAGTGTCGGCTGTTGGGGCACCCTTTTGGTGCTTGCCGGTGAGGAAGCCGCCAGCAAGTGGGTTGTACGGAATAACTGCGAGGCCTTGTTCGGCACAGAGTGGAAGAAGCTCACGCTCATTTTCGCGGAACAACATGTTGTAGCGCGGCTGCACGCTGGCAAAGCGTTCCCACTTGTTCACATCACTGCGGCCAAGGGCGGTGGCAAGTTGGTATGCCAAATAGTTCGAGCAGCCGATGTAACGCACTTTGCCGGAACGTACGAGGTCGTCTAGCGCGCTGAGTGATTCATCGTGGCTCACGCGGTCGTCATAGAAGTGCAGTTGATAGAGGTCGATGTAGTCGGTCTTTAAGCGACGCAACGATTCTTCAGCAGCGCGGATGATGTTCTTACGCGAGTTGCCTTGATCCCATTTGTTGGGGCCTGTGGGCGCGTAGCACTTGGTGGCCAATATGAAGTTGTCGCGTTGGCCGGTGAGCCAGCGACCAAGAATTTCTTCAGTGGCGCCATAGCCGCTGGTCATGTCGCCAATGGGGTAGACGTCGGCGGTGTCGATGAAGGTGAACCCGTGATCTTTGGCTGCATTCAAGATGGAAACTGATTGTTCCTCGTTGCACTGGTGCCCAAAGGTCATTGTGCCGAGGCACAATCTCGACACTTGCATTCCTGTTTTGCCAAATCTCACATGTTCCATGGCTATGTACCGTAGCCTCGTTGACTGTGGCTGTCATCCTCGCACTCATCACTGCTGTGGTTTATGGCATTGCCGACTACTCGGGAGGGCGCGCTTCACGTACCGCTTCGTCGGCCAGTGTGACCCTTGTAGGTCAAAGCTTGAGTTTTGCTGTCATCATTTGCCTGGTCATCATTTTGGGTGACCCCATTGCAAGTACGCACGACTTGGTGGTGAGTGCAATTGCTGGCATTGGTGGTTCGCTGGGTTTGCTTGCTTTCTATAAAGCAATGGCATCGGGGGCGATGACCGTTGTTGCGCCGATTACCGCGCTCGTAGGCACCATTGTTCCGGTGATGTGGGGTTTGGCGAGTGGTGAGCGCCCCGGGGTCATTGCATATTTTGGAATGGCAGTTGCCATTCTTGCCGTGGCGTTAGTAACCGACGCCTTCGGCATCCACGATGTGAAAACGCCGTTACCTATTGTGGCGATGGCAGTGACGGGTGGTTTGTGTTTTGCCGTGATTTTCATTGCGCTCGACTACACGTCGCCCGATGCTGGGCTCTGGCCACTTCTTGCTTTGCGTTCAGTGAGCGTGCCACTCATTTTGGTGGTGGTTCTATGTTCAAAAAAAGCATTGGTATTGCGTGGGGCTTCGTTGAAGTTTGCGTTGTTGAGCGGACTACTCGATTCGGTCGCTAACGGCTCGTATTTATTTGCGTCGCGACATGGTTTGTTATCGGTTGTTGCTGTTATTTCGTCGCTGTACCCAGTGAGCACATTGCTGCTGGCCACCTCCCTTGACAAAGAGCATCTGCATAGAGCTCAGTGGATTGGTGTGGGGTGTGCAGTTATGGCTTTGGTTCTTGTGAGCGCCGGATAACAGCACGCGATTCGCGAGCAGCAGCTTTAAAAATACCCTTGCTCATGAGGCTGAGTTCATTTGAGCGACGCCGTTCGTAGATGTCGGAGCGTGCTTCGTGCACTTGACCGTTGTCGGGTTCGGCCCATGCGGCGAAGTCGATGAGGTGACACGCCATGCGGAAGTCACCGAGTGCAAGTTCATGAAGAGCGCGTGCCACGAGTGCGTGAACGCCGCCAGAAAGTTCTGCAATAACCGCGCCGAGTTGGGCATCGGGTGATGGCTTGAGGCGTGATGGAGCGCCGTCCCACCAGCCGCCATACAAGCGCCAGATGTTGTGCACCACAAACTCAGGTTCGTCGTACATGGGGCGCAAATAGGGTTTGTTCAGAACATCTTGTGGCACCGACACGCTGTGAATGATGCTGTCGAGTGTGGCGCCGTCGTTCATCATCACCAGAACTTCCGATACCAATGTTTCGAGTGCGCTTGCAATGTCGGTGAGCACTATTTCAATGCGCTCTTTGCCATCGATGGGAAGACCATGCGCGGGAAGAAGCAGCTCTGGTTGTTTTGCGGCCATGTCGCGCAGAGCTTTTGCCCACTCAAGTGGGTAGCGCTGCACTTTTTGTGGGTTGCCGGCATTCGGAAAATTCCAAATGAGGAAGTCTCCTGCCATGATCCATTTCTTGTCGGGGACCCAGGCCCACAAGTGGTCGTCGGTTTCACCAATGGCGTGGTTCAGTTCAACAGAATGATCGCCGATGGTGAGAATGCGTTGTTCGCGGAAAGATTCTGTTACTTCCAATACATCGGGAGGAATGAAGTGATTCTTGTTTCCACCCAGGCTGTATTGATGCTCAACGCGGATGCCGCCGAATTGCTTGGCATTGATGAACCTGTTCCAGCCGTCGGTATCGCGGTAACGCTGTACACGAGGTGCAATGTTTTCATGGCCAATGACGCGAGGGTTGGGAACGCCTTTTGCCGCAGCGGCAGCGGCAAATGCAGGGCTGCCGCCAATGTGGTCGGCGTGTCCGTGCGTGTAGATGAGATGGCTTACTGGAGTTGAGGTCCACTTGGTTAACGCGTCAACAACGAGGGGGCCGGTCATAACACCAGACGCATCGAAACATGCAAGGCCTTCAGAAGTTTTCCATGCCACGCAATGGCTGAAGCTTTCTACTACAGCAAGGTCATCGGCAATTTCTGAGAGCTCGTTGCTGAGGCGGTTGGTGGGGCCAGTTCCCGAGTCAACAACTCCCGTGTCGATGATGTGTCGTGAGAGTGCGAGAAGGTCGGCCATATGTATTTCCTATTTTTTAAGTGCTGAAGGTTCTTTAGGAAGTCCGAGCACGCGCTCGCCTAAAATATTGCGCATCACGTTTGAGGTGCCGCCCATGATGGTGTATCCAGGCCCGTACATGAGCCCAGAAGTGACGTCGTCCCACAACATGGCGTCGGCGCCAAATGTTTCTGCAACAAATTGCGCTACACGCCATTCGTGTTCGGTGCAGAAGCATTTTGTGGCTGCAGAAAAACCAGCAGGAGCTTGCTTCAATACTTCACGCACTACCAAGATGCGGCCAATGCGGTAGTACATCTCGAGTTGCGCAATGGTTTGGCGTACACGTGGGTCGGAAGTGTCGGCGCGTTCGCGGGCCTTGAGATACAACGCATGGTTTGACACCAAACGATCAATACCACCGCGTTCGTGTTCAAGTTGACGCATGGTTTGTTTGAACGCTCCGCCTTGT
>JBIKNT010000062.1:0-7582 GCA_044358465.1 Ilumatobacteraceae bacterium | reverse complement strand
CTTTAGAGGCACATGCAAGCGACGATTCCGACGAATCCGACGACGAATTTGAAGACGATTTTGAAACGAAACACTCAGACACCGCAAACACGGAGGCAACTGCATCATGAGCAATCTCGACATGACCGAAGCCGTCAAGATGTTGGCCATTGAAAAAGGCATCAGCGTTGACGCACTCTTACAAGTATTGGTCGAGGCATTGGCCTCTGCCTACAAAAAGCGCCCCGGCGCTGCCGACGAAGTCATCGTGGAAATCAACCCCGACAACCTCGACATGCGCTTCACCGCGTACGACCTCGACGACGACGGCAACTGGATCAACGAACGCGACGACACACCGAAGAAAGAAGAACTTGGCCGTATTGCGGCAGTTACTTTCCGTCAGGTCATGAGTCAGCGCATTCGCGAAGCAGAGCGCGATCGTAAGTTTGAAGAGTATGCAAACCGTGAAGGCGACATCGTGACGGGCATCATTCAACAAATCGACAAGCGCTACACCTTGCTCGACTTGGGCAAAGTAGAAGCACTTTTGCCACAAGCAGAGCAAGTTCCTTACGAAAAGCCAGAGCCAAATGGTCGCGTCAAGGCCTACATCGTAGAAGTGCGCAAAACAGCAAAAGGCCCGCAAATTGTGGTGAGCCGTACGCATCCTGGTCTCATCAAGCGTCTGTTCGAACTTGAAGTTCCCGAAATTGCCGATGGCGTGGTGGAAATCAAGGCTTGCTCACGTGAGCCAGGGCACCGCACCAAAATTGCCGTGTGGTCAAATGACCACAACGTCGACCCGGTTGGCGCCTGTGTAGGTGCTCGTGGTGGTCGCGTGCGCATGGTGGTCAACGAACTCCGTGGCGAAAAAATTGACATCGTTCCTTACAGCGAAGACCTTGCCGATTTCGTTGCCAAAGCATTGTCACCTGCCAAGGTCACAGAAGTGCGCATCAGTGCCGATGGCACACAGGCCGACGTCATTGTTCCTGAATTCCAGTTGTCTTTGGCCATTGGTAAAGAAGGACAAAACGCTCGCCTTGCTGCTCGCCTCACCGGTTTGCGCATCGACATCAAGAGCGAAAATCAAGCAGCAGCTGAAGCATCTGGTGATTCACCAAACACCACCAGCGACTCAGGATTCGCCGAAGGTAAATGGACCCAAAACGATGCCACCGGTGAAATGGAATGGCATGCAGCAGATGGTTCTGTCATGAGCGAAAAAGAATGGGCCGGCGGCGGCACATCTGCAGCATCCGCTGAGGTTGCCGAATAGTGACATTGACTTTGCATCGTCCCACACGCACATGTGTTGGTTGTCGTCGTCGTTTTGACGACGGCTCTTTGATGCGTCTTGTTGTATCGAATCACGCTGTCTACGTTTCACCAACGTCGTCAGGCAGGGGAGCATGGCTTTGTGCGAACAACGAAAGTTGCGCAGAAAAAGCAGTTTCTCAAGGCGCATTACGTCGCTCACTACGTAAAGAAATAACGATTACCGCATCAGACCTTATGACCCTGATGCGCTCCTCCATGGAAATGAAAGGCTGAATTTACATTGGCTAAGAATCTGCGCGTCCACGAGCTCGCTAAAGAACTCGGTCTTACCAATAAGGAAGCTGTCGACCTATGTCTCAATATGGGCATCGACATCAAGGGGCATTCATCGTCCATTATCGAGGCCCAAGCCGACCGTGTGCGTCGTCGTGCTGAACGCGATGGTCTTGTTCGCAATGAACAACCTGAAGAAGTTAAGCCTGTCAAAAAAGCTGCGGTGAAAAAAGCTGCAGCGAAAAAAGAGGGCGATGTAGAAGGCGATGAGCCAAAGCCCGCAAAGAAAGCTGCTGCGAAAAAAGCTCCTGCAAAGAAAGCTGCTGCGAAAAAAGTCGATGAAGCAGCACCGGCTGTTGAAGCTCCTGCACCTATCGTTGAAGCACCTGCGCCAGTTGTTGAAGTTGCTGCTCCCGCTCCAGTCGTTGAAGCGCCTGCGCCTGCTCCTGCACCTGTGGCTGCTTCGGCACCAGTTGTTGAAGTTGCTGCACCTGTTGCTCCTGTTGTGGAAACACCAACGGCTGCGCCTGCGCCAGCTGCTGAAGCACCAAGCGATACCGCATCACGCGGTTTCATTTCGAGTGCTCGCCCCACGCCGCCCGTTGCAGCGCGACCCATTTCTCCCGACGGTGCACCTCTCGTGGCACGTACGCCAGGTTCATTGCCACCAGGCATGCCGCCAGGTATGCCACCGCGTGGAGGTGGACGCCCTGTTCCACCACCGCCACCCGGGCCTCGTCCGTTGTCGGCCTCTGGAAAAGTCATTCCTCCACCTCCTGGTTCTTCACGTCCCTCTCCTCCAGTAGGTCGCCCTGGGCCTGGCCCGCGACCTGGTGGTCCTGGTGCTCGTCCTGGTGCTCCTGGCGCACGTCTAGCTCCTGGCGCTCGCCCTGGTGGTCCTGGTGCACGTCCTGGTGGTCCTGGTGCTCGTCCCGGCGCAGCAGGTGGCCCTGGCCGTCCTGGTTTTGCTGGTGCTGGTGGCCCACGTCCTGCAGGCGCAGGCGCTGGTGGTGCTGGTGCTGGTGCTGGTGCTGGTGCTCCTGGCGGCGGCGGCGGAGGCCCTCGTCCTGGTGGTGGTGGCAACAATCGCCCGAATGGTCAGCGTCGTGCTCCACGTAAGAAGTCACGTGGTCGTCGTCGTCGCGACATGGACGAGTTGCAGCCGCAGCTCAGTACCAACTACACCTCAAGTGATGCTCCAGTACCAGAAGGTACCGTCATCATCGAGCGTGGAGTGTCGGCACAAGAGTTCGCGCCAAAACTGAATCGCACTGCAGCCGACATTGTTCGCTACTTGTTAGAGCACGGCGAAATGGTGACTGCCACCATGAGTCTTTCTGACGACCAGATGGAACTCTTTGCACTTGAAGTGGGTGCAGAAATTCTGTTGGTTGAGCCAGGTCAACAAGAAGAAATGGAATTGCAGGCGCTCTTCGACGACTCCGATGACGATGATCCAGATGCTCAAGTAGAGCGTTCACCGGTTGTCACCGTCATGGGTCACGTCGACCACGGTAAAACCACTCTTCTCGACCGTATTCGTTCGGCAAACGTTGTTGCTGGCGAAGCAGGCGGAATCACACAGCACATTGGTGCATACCAAGTGTTGAAAGACGGCAAGTACATCACGTTCATCGACACACCTGGTCACGCAGCGTTCAGCAAAATGCGTGCTCGCGGTGCTCAAGTCACCGACATTGTTGTTCTTGTTGTTGCAGCCGACGACGGTGTGATGCCACAAACCATTGAGGCCATCAACCACGCTCGCGCAGCCGATGTGCCCATCATTGTTGCAGTGAACAAAATCGACAAAGACAATGCCGACCCACAACGTGTTCTGACACAGCTCGCAGAATACGAGCTTGTGCCTGAAGCATGGGGTGGCGACACCATTGTGGTGGAAATGTCAGCTCAGCAAAATCTTGGTGTCGACGATCTTCTCGAACAGCTCAATGCCGTTGCAGAACTCGAAGAACTCACCGTGAACCCAACGGGCCGTGCCAAGGGCGTTGTTCTTGAAGCCAAACTCGACATTGGTCGTGGCCCTGTTGCCACGGTGCTCGTCGACAAAGGCACGCTCAAAGTAGGCGACCCAATTGTTGCTGGTGCAGCATGGGGCAAAGTACGTGCGCTCATTAACGACCGTGGCGAGCAAGTCAAAGAAGCTGGCCCTTCAACGCCAGTTCAAGTACTTGGTTTGTCTACTACGCCAAATGCAGGCGATGAATTCCGATGTGCACATAACGAAAAAACTGCTCGCACCGTGGGTGAGTCGCGTGAAATGCGTTATCGCGCTCTCAGCCAACGCGGCGATGCACGTGTACAACGTGGTGTGCGTTTGGAAGACATCTTTAGCCAAATTCAAGCTGGTGAAGTTGCCACGTTGAACCTCGTTATCAAGGCCGACATGCATGGTTCACTTGAAGCCCTCACCGAGAGCTTGCGCAAACTTGAGCGTCCGGAAGTCAAGCCAGCCTTCGTTCATCGCGGTGTTGGTGCTATTACCGAAAACGACATCACTCTTGCCGCAGCAACCAATGCAACTCTCATTGGTTTCAATGTGCGACCCGACCGCAAAGCACGCGACTTGGCAGAAGCCGAAAAAGTTGAAATTCGTACCTACGAAATCATCTACAAGTTGCTAGAAGACATCGAGCGCGCACTTGTGGGCATGCTCGCCCCTGAGTATGAAGAAGTAGTAACCGGTGAAGCCGAAGTACGCGAAGTATTCCGCGTGCCAAAACTCGGTGGAATCGCTGGTTGCCTTGTTCGCACAGGCGTCATCACTCGTGGCACCAAAGTGCGCTTCTTGCGCGATGGCGTCATCATTTGGAAGGGTTCTATTGCCTCCTTGCGCAGGTTCAAGGAAGATGCACGCGAGGTTCGAGAGGGCTTTGAATGTGGTATAGGTTTGTCTGACTTCCAAGACTTGAAACCAGGCGACCTCATCGAAACCTTTGAAGAGCGTCTCATCGAAAGGGTATAACTCATGGCCGATCTCGAATTTTTCTTTGACCCGATTTGCCCGTGGGCGTGGATCACGTCTCGATGGGTCGATGAAGTGCAAAAGCAGCGTTCTTACGATGTCACCTGGCGCTTTATTTCGTTGCGCATGATCAACGAAGATATTGGCTATACGGAGTCCACCGAAGTGCACCGCCAGTCGCATTTCGTCGGCACGCAAATCATGCGTGCAGCGGCACTAGCCCGCGCAGAAGATGGCAACGAAGCAGTGGGCAAGTTGTACACCGCAGTAGGAACTGCTCTTCATAACAACAAGCAGCACGATGAAATGATGAACAACCCCACGTTCTTCCTCGTCGACGCGTTAAGTCGCGCCAACCTCAATGTCGATTGGGCCAAGGGCGCCGACAACGAAGAGTTCGATGCCGTTATTCGTGAAGAAACCGACCTAGCTTTCGCGCGCACAGGTAAAGGTGTCGGTACGCCGATCCTCACCTTTAAGCCTGGTCAGGCAAATGAAGGCAGTTTCTTTGGGCCAGTCATTTCCGAGATCCCTCGTGGCGATGCTGCATTGAAACTGTGGGATGCCATTGAGCTCATTGCCACCTCAACAGGTATGGCAGAACTCAAGCGCTCCATTCGCTCAGCGCCGAATTTCAAATAAGAGTTATGCCGACTTCAAGTCGGCAATCACTTGGCTCCAGCGTTCTGGGTCGCTCTTGTATGGTGCGTAAAAACTAATGCGTTGAATCACATCGCTATAGCGGCGCCCAAGTTCGCTCGCGATGGTCTCAGGCTTGCCCACAACAGCAAAGGTGTTGAGAATCTCGTCGTTGATGACATTGCCCATCTCGACCCATTTGCCAGCTTTCGAGAGTGTGTTGAGTTCGTCTTGCAGACCACCCCACCCGTGAATATCGAGTACGCCGCGGTAGGCAGGTGTTGAGCCGTAGAACGCAATTTGCTGACGTGTGCCTGAGGCTGCAGCTTCAAGTTCTTCGTCGTTGTTTCCGGTGACAACAAATGATGGGCCAACTACTTCGAAGCCATCCATTGTTTTGCCAGCTTTTGCGCGGCCACGAGCGAGTGCGGGAAGGGTGACTTCACGCAAATACTTTTCTGTGGTGAAGCCGTGACAAATAAAACCGTCACACACTTCGCCGGCAACTTCGGTCATGAGTTCGCCCACGCCTGCAAGGAAAATCTTAGGCACTCCATATGCAGCGATGTCGTCGGGGTTTGGTGTGAAGAATGGCGTCATGAGGGTGTGTGTGTAAAACTCACCGCGGAATTCCAACTTGGTTCCGTTTTGCCAGGTGTCCCAAATGGCGCGAATGGCCAACACCATTTCGCGCATGCGTGCTGCGGGGTGGCTCCACTCCATGCTGAAGCGCTTGGTGATGTGTGGTTTGATTTGGCTTCCCAAACCCAAAACAAATCGACCACGTGAATACGACTGAAGGTCCCAACCAATGTTGGCAAGGGTCATGGGGTTGCGCGCAAAGGCAACAGCGATGGAAGTGCCAAGCTCCATTTTCGTGGTGTGCTCTGCAGCAAGAAGCAGAGGAAAGAATGGGTCGTGGTTTGTTTCTGCTGTCCAGGCACCTGAGTACCCAGCTGCTTCCGCATCTTTTGCCGACTGCACCGATTGGTGGAGGTCGAGTGCTATTCCGCCATCTACTTTCATGATTCCCCATTCGTTTCGTGAATGAGAAAACTATAGATGACCGCGGAATTAGATGAGTAGCCAACCGCCATCGACAGGCAAGGTGACGCCAGTGATGTAGGCAGCGGCATCGCTTGCCAAAAAGAGAGAAGCATTGCCAATATCGCTCGGGACGCCCGAGTGGCCAAGAGGAATGTTGGCGGAACGAGCCTTGGTGAGGTCGTTCATGAGGCCTGTCTTTTCATGCTTTTGAGGCCACAGAGCAGGAATTTCGCCGTCTTTCATTTTCCGTAATGTTTCCACCATGATGTGGCCAGGGGCGATGTTGTTCACGCGAATGTTGTGTGGCGCAAGGTCGACTGCCAGCGAACGCGAGAATTGAATAACGGCAGCTTTGGCGGTGTCGTAGCCCGTTCCCATGCAAGGGAGGAGGCCGTCTACTGAGGAAATGTTGACTATGGAACCACCGTTTCCAGCGTCAATCATGCGACGTGCAGCAGCACGACTCACGAGGTAACAGGTGGTGAGGTTGTTGTCCATCGCACGGCGCCAGCTGTCGATGCTTTGGTCGAGAATGGGGCCTACATCGAAGTAGCTACCTGCGTTATTGACCACAATGTCGACTTGCTCCATGCCGTTGATGAGATCAAGAACTTCTTTTTCATTCGTGAGGTCAACTTGTACGGCACGCCCACCAATTGCTGAAGCAACGCGTTGTGCGCCCACTCCATCGCGGTCGGCGACGGTTACCTGTGCGCCAGCAGCAGCAAAGATTTCTGCAATTCCTTCACCAATGCCAGTAGCGGAACCGGTGACTACTGCATGTTTTCCTTCAAGTGAAAGCAGTTGTGAAATGTCGTTGCGTGTGGTCATTGTTCCCCCAATGATTGATGTTTAATTGCCTAAATCGTTTTGTTCCCGCAGGAAAGATTCAATTTCATCTGCAATGGCATCGCCAGAGCCAGAAGATTGCGTATCGGCAATGATGTTTCCTGCCGATACTGCTTCGTCAAAAGCAGTTTCTAGTTGTTGCACCATTTGCAAGTGTTCAGCATTACCCGACACCAATTTGTCGATGCGTTCGCGTTGCAATACTGCTTCGGCGCGCAGGTCGGCTACGTCGATAGAGAGCCCAGCAACCATTTGCACTGCGCCAACTAATGCTGCCGATGCGGCGGGGTAGGGCATGGCTGAAACATAATGCGGTACTTGACCCCATAAGCCAAGTGCTTGGATACCGCGTTCTTGCATGGCGTGTTCCAACACCGATTCCATGCCAGCTGGTACATCGGCTGAACTCTTAATGAAAGGAACCTCGGCAAGGGCAACTTCCGATGGTGAAGTGCACGAGAGTTGTGGTGGTCGTGTGTGAGGCGCGGCAAATGGGTATGCGCCAATGCCAAACATTTTCACCAC